>CAITXW010000105.1 GCA_903896425.1 uncultured beta proteobacterium
CGTCGCACCGACAAAGCGCAAAGCAGCCTGGAAAACCGGCGGCAGATCGGGAATGGTGGCTTTCACCAGAACCTGCTGAAAGCCCCAGAACAGGCAGCAGCCCAGCAGCAGGCTGACGGCGAGGGCGTCGAGGTGATCTTTTCGGCTTGTCATGCAGAGCAGGCTTGTTCGATGGGCACGCCGTTGGCGTGCGTGGTGGAGACGACAGGATTGTCGCCGCAGTCGGGCGCCCTACAAAGGATGCTCGGTGTAAAACCTGCCGCCGTGAAACAGCAACGGTGAGGCGCCGATGCGGCGCGCGCAGCGTTCGACTTCGCCAACAAAGATCACATGGTCGCCCTCAAAGTAGCGGCTGCGGTTGAAGCACTCGAAACTCGCCGCTGCCCCGGCCAGCAGGGGAGCGCCGCCGGCGCCGTCTTCAAACACCACATCGGCAAAACGGTCCACGCCCTTGGTGGCAAAGCGCAGAGCGAGTTCGTGCTGGTCCGCCGCCAGGATGTTGATGGCGTAATGCGAGCCGGTGCTGAACGCGCTCAGTGAAGCCGCCGCGCGCGCCAGACTCCACAGCACCAGCGGTGGATCGAGCGATACCGAGTTGAACGAATTCGCCGTCAACCCGACCAGCGAGCCGTCAGCGGCGCGCGCAGTGACAATTGTCACGCCAGTGGCAAACATGGCCAGTGACTGACGAAATTCGGGCTGCGAAAAATTTGGGGCTTGGGCTTTGATGGCCCGATTCGACAAATACATGGGCGCAATTTACCCGACTTCCGTTTCCGCCGTGGCCATAACGGGTACTTGAGCGCAAGCCGAGGCGCCGATGGGCGCCTCCTTTGGATACGGTGCGATCAGCCGAGCAGGCTGTCGGCGCTGACACAAGCGTAGCCCAAATCGCGTGCCACGGCTTCGTAGGTGACCTGACCGTTGGCGACATTCAGGCCGGCCTTCAAGTGCGTGTTGTCCTTGAGTGCCTGTTTCCAGCCCTTATCGGCCAGCGCCACCGCGTGGCCGATGGTGGCGTTGTTCAGGGCAAAGGTCGAGGTGCGCGCCACGGCGCCGGGCATGTTGGCCACGCAGTAGTGCACGACACCGTCCACGATGTAGGTCGGATCGGCGTGGGTGGTGGCGTGCGAGGTTTCGAAGCAACCACCCTGGTCGATGGCGACGTCGACCACGACCGCGCCTTTTTTCATGCGCGAGATCATGCTGCGCGTCACCAACTTGGGCGCCGCCGCACCCGGAATCAAAACTCCGCCTACCACCAGGTCGGCGTCGAGCACGGCGTCTTCGACACTCTGTGCATTCGAATACACGGTGCTGATGCGGTTGCCAAAGACCAGATCGAGCTGGCGCAGACGGTCTACGCTCTTGTCCAGCACCGTGACGCGTGCGCCCATGCCGACAGCCATTTGCAATGCATGTGTGCCGACGACGCCGGCGCCAAGGATCGCGACGTGTCCTGCAGGAACGCCGGGCACGCCGCCCAGCAGAATGCCCATGCCACCCTTGGATTTTTCCAAATGTGCGGCGCCGGCCTGCACCGCCATGCGGCCAGCGACTTCGCTCATTGGTGCCAACAGGGGCAAACCACCGCCGGGGCCGGTAATGGTCTCATAGGCAATGCAGATGGCGCCGGACTTGACCAGCGCTGCAGTCTGTTCAGGGTCCGGTGCCAGGTGCAGGTAGGTGTAGAGGATCTGGCCCGGGCGCAGCATGGCGCATTCCTGCGGCTGCGGTTCTTTGACCTTGACGATCATGTCGGCTTTGGCGAATATTTCCTTGGCTTCGGCTGCCAGCGTTGCGCCGGCCGCCTTGTATTGCTCGTCGCTCAGGCCGATGGCGGCGCCGGCACCGCTTTGCATCAGAACCTGGTGACCGTGGCCTGTGAGTTCTCGCACGCTGGCGGGTGTCAGGCCGACGCGGTATTCATGGTTCTTGATTTCCTTGGGGCATCCGATCAGCATGCTGTTCTCCTGAGATTGCTGTGAAAGATTGCAGTGTGTTGCAAGTCCCAAGGTTTGAGAATAATAATTAATACATCAGCAACTTGATTCTTATTGCTAATGGAAGAAAGTGGCAGAACGATCCAGCCACGGGTCGGCAGAATTAGCGCTCCTTTGGCCAAGCGCAGATCCTGCGCCTCACGGACCCGCCGGGGCGGCCGTGCCAGTGGCGTCCTTAGGGCAGGGAGTCCGCTTTGGGCGCAAGCGTTTCTTTGGCCAGCCAGAGGCAGGCGGCCGCGATCGCGAAAGCGAAAAGCCCGGCACCGGCGTAAGCGAGTCGGTGCGAGGCATCGCGCACGATTCCGATGCTGACCAGCAGTGCAAGCAGACCGATGACAAAGTTGATGAGGCTGAAAATGTTCTTCATGGAAACTCCGGAATATGGGTGATTTGAACCATCAAGGGGGCAGGACGCGCCAGGTGGCGGTTTGCGGGCGGTTGTTCGCAAGAATGGCGCTGAACAAGCGGTAGCACTGCTCCAAGCCGGCGGAAATCAGCACGCCGAGGTGCTCGCTGCGCTGCTTGCGCGCGGTTTGCACGACGTTTTCGATCACTAAATAATTCGGTTCCATGGATAAGGATCTTTCTTTTGAATCGTGCTTCTCTTGAAAGCACGGTGCAACGATAATGGAGATGCTGCGTCGCAGCAAACGATCAATTCTCATCCGGCACAGAAGAAAAATTCATCTATGTCCTATCGCTTGCCGCCCTTGAACGCCCTGCGCGCTTTTGAAGCGGCGGCGCGGCATTTGAGCTTCAAGAACGCGGCCAATGAACTGTCGGTGACGCCCACTGCCGTGAGCCACCAGATCAAGTCGCTCGAGGAATTTCTTGATCTGCCCTTGTTTCGCCGCTTGCCGCGCGCGCTGGAACTCACAGCCCAGGGCCAGGCCATGCTGCCCAAGGTGCGCGAGGGACTGGAATGCTTTGCCGTCGCCGTTGAAAACGCCCATGAGCACACTGCTGGCGGGCGCTTGCTGGTGGTCTGTCCGTCGTCTTTTGCCACGCGCTGGCTGGTGCCGCGGCTGCGCCGCTTCAACCTCGCCCAGCCCGGTGTGAACCTGCACATCATCCGCTCGCGCGACGCCATCGACGCCGAGCAGTCGCTTGCCGCGCCCCTGTTTGACGGTGTTGATTTGCGTGAAGAGGATTCGCAGGTGGTGATCCGCTTTGGCAATGGTAGTTACCCCGGATTTCGCGTTGACCGCATGTTTGGTTCCGACTACATCGCGGTGTGTAGTCCGAAACTGCTGCAATCGGCAATGCCTCTGCGCGAACCTGCTGATTTGCGGTTTCAGGTTCTGCTGCACGACGATTCGATGACCAATGAGCCTGCCCGCCCGAGCTGGGAAGAATGGTTTCGGCTGGCAGGCGTGAGCGGGTTTGACGGCGGCGCCGGTACCCATTTCAGCGATTCCGGGCTGGCCTTTGTCGCCGCGGTGGATGGCCTGGGTGTTGCGCTGGCGTCCAAGCCGCTGGTGGCAACTGCGATTGCCCAGGGTCAGTTGGTTGCGCCCTTTGACGTCGTGCTCGAGCAGCAGTATGCCTACTACATCGTCACGCCCGAGGCGATTGCCGGCCGGCCCGCCGTGCAGGCGCTGCGCCACTGGCTGCTGGAAGAAGCCAGGGCAGAGGAAAGCAGGCGTTGAGGCTTGGCTTTAGCGGTTGGTCGGGAAGCTGAACACCGCGCCTTCGCGCACCCCGGCCGAGGGCCAGCGCTGCGTGATGGTCTTGCGCTTGGTGTAGAAGCGCACAGCGTCCGGTCCGTAGCC
>CAITXW010000106.1 GCA_903896425.1 uncultured beta proteobacterium
CTCAGTTTGACGGCGCTGCAGCCACCCAAGCCCAGCAGCACGAGCGCGGCCAACAGCACGCCGATAATGTGGCGCAGTAGCCGGAACAGCCCGGGCAATTGATTGGAGACAGGCATGGCGGATATTTCCAAAAACAGCACAGCGTCAGGCGCCGTGGATGTGGTGATCATGGCAGCCGGCAAGGGCACGCGCATGAAAAGCCGATTGCCCAAAGTGTTGCACCTTTTGGCCGGGCGCGCATTGCTCTCACACGTGGTCGACACGGCAGCGCAGTTATCGGCACGCCAGGTGGTGGTGATCAGCGGGCACGGCGCGGCAGAGGTGGAAGCGGCACTGGCAACTGCAACGGGTGCCGGCTTCGACTTGAGTTTCGTGCGCCAGGAACCACAACTCGGTACTGGTCACGCCGTGCAGCAGGCCGTACCCGTGCTGCGCGATGACGGTATCGTGGTTGTGCTTTCGGGCGATGTGCCGCTTATTCGGGCCGAAACCCTACGTGATTTGATTGCCACCTGCGGCGGCGACAAGCTGGCCCTGCTGACGATCGACTTTGCCGACCCAACGGGTTACGGCCGCATCGTCCGCCAGGGCGCAGCGGTGCAGGCCATCGTCGAGCAAAAAGACGCCAGTGCCGAGCAGCGCGCCATTACCGAGGTGTACAGCGGCATGATGGCTTTGCCGGCGAACCAACTCAAACGCTGGCTGGCGCGCCTGGACAAGAACAACGCGCAAGGCGAGTACTACCTGACCGACATCGTGAAATTTGCCGTCGCCGACGGCGTGCCGGTGCTGGCGCACAAGATCAACGACCCCTTGCAGGTGGCCGGCGTCAACAGCCCGCTGCAACTGGCTGAACTCGAACGCGCCTGGCAACTGCGCACGGCGCGCGAACTGATGGAGCAGGGCGTGCGGCTGGCCGATCCGGCACGGCTCGACGTGCGTGGCGCTCTGCATTGCGCGCAGGATGTCGCCATCGACGTCAACTGCGTTTTTGAGGGCGAGGTCAGCTTGGGTGAAGGCGTGAAGATTGGTGCCAACTGCGTGATTGCCAATGCCGCGATTGGCGCTGGCACAGTGATTCATCCGTTCACGCACATCGAAGGCGGCAAGCCGGGGAGCAAGGACTTCATCGAGGTCGGCGCTGGCGCGCTGATTGGACCGTTCGCTCGGCTGCGCCCGGGTGCCCGGCTCGGGGCTGAAGTGCACATCGGCAATTTTGTCGAAGTGAAAAACTCAACACTGGCCAAAGGCGCCAAGGCCAATCACCTGGCCTATCTGGGTGATGCCACGGTTGGCGAGCGTGTCAATTTTGGTGCCGGCAGCATCACGGCCAATTACGACGGCGCTTTCAAGCACCGCACCGTGATCGAAGCCGACGCGCATATCGGCAGTAACTGCGTGCTGGTGGCACCGGTCACGATCGGTGCCGGTGGCACGGTCGGCGGCGGCTCCACCATCACCAAAGACACGCCCGCCGGCGCCCTGAGCGTGGCGCGCGGCAAGCAGCTCAGCATCGCCAACTGGAAACGCCCGACCAAGTAGACTAATTTTTTGCTTGCGCTGAACTGCGTTTCTTGGGGCGGCCCGGCGAAAAATTTAAACTTAACCGGATATCGGTTTGGCCGGCAGCACGACTCGAGCGCCGAACTTGCTGCGCTTGACGCTGAAAAAGGTCTTGACGTTGCGCACATTGGCGTCAAACGTGAACAAACGCTGCGCCAGCGCCAGATAGTCGGGCATGTGGGCCGTATGCACCACCAGCAGGAAGTCGGGGCCGGGCGAAACGCGGTAGCACTGCTGCACTGCATCTTCGGTGAAGACGCGCTTCTCGAAGGCTTGCTGCGCTTCGTTGTCCTGCCGGTCCAGCGTGATCTCGACAATTGCGCACAAGCCATGGCCGGCCAGTGTGGCCAGCTTGTCGACGCTGAGCACTGCAATTTCGCGTTCGATCAAACCGGCGTCGCGCAAGCGTTTGATGCGACGCAGGCAGGTCGGTGGCGATATGTGCGCCAGCGCCGCCAGGTCCTGGTTGCTGCGGGATGCGTCAGCCTGCAACTGATCGAGCAGCAGCAAGTCGGTTGCGTCGAGGGCAAGCGCATCCATGGGTCAGTGATTCAGCGCAAGGTCGCAAGCAGGTTCATGCCTGCGGGCTTGAGGCGGCGCGACGGCGGCGCTCCAGAAAAGCCTGTAGTTCGCCAACGACTCCCTTGCGGAAGGCCAACACGCACAACACAAAAATCACGCCAATGATCACATTCACCAAGGAGCCCACCTTGTCGGCCAGCATGTCTTGCAGCGAGATCACGATGCCGGCGCCAAACACCGGGCCGAAGAAGGTGCCGACTCCACCGAGCAGCGTCATCAGGATGACCTCGCCCGACATCGTCCAGTGCACATCAGACAGTGTGGCAAAGCCCATCACCAGCGTCTTGAGCGAGCCCGCCAGCCCTGCCAGTGCAGCCGACAACACAAAAGCCAGTAGCTTGTAGCGCTCAACCTGGTAACCCAGGGAAATGGCACGCGGCTCGTTCTCGCGAATCATCTTGAGCACCTGGCCAAACGGTGAGTGCACGATGCGCGAGATGAACAGGAAACAGGCCACGAATACCGCGACCACCAGGTAATACATGGCGGTGTCCGTTGCCAGCGGAATCAAACCGAACAGGGCGCCGCGCGGCACGCCCTGCAGACCGTCTTCGCCGCCGGTAAAGGATGCTTGCAGGCAGCCGAAATAAACCATCTGCGCCAGCGCCATCGTGATCATGGCGAAGTAGATGCCCTGGCGCCGAATCGCTACCAGACCCACCACGGCGCCAATCAGACCCGAGCCAATCATTCCGGCCATGATCGCGAGTTCCGGTGACAGGTTTTGCGCCTTGATGAGCCAGCCCGTGATGTAGGCGGCCGAGCCGAAGAAGGCTGCATGACCGAAAGACAACAGACCGGTAAAACCGAGCAGCAGGTTGAAGGCGCTGGCAAAAATGGCGAAGCACAGCAGCTTCATGACGAACACCGGATAAAGCCCGAGCATGGGCGCCAGCAGGGCCAGGATCAACAACCCGATATAGGTCACGCGAATGAGTTTTTGGGCGCTTGTCATTCAGGCTTCTTTCCCAAAAAGGCCGGCGGGGCGGAACATCAGGACGATGACCATAACGACAAAGACCACGATGCTTGAGGCTTCCGGATAGAACACGCGCGTCAGGCCTTCAACCACGCCCAGACCCAGGCCGGTCAGGATCGAGCCCATGATGGAGCCCATGCCGCCAATCACGACCACGGCAAAGACGACGATGATCAGGTTCGAGCCCATCAATGGATTGACCTGGATGATGGGCGCAGCCAGCACGCCGGCCAAGGCCGCCAGTGCGGCACCAGCACCGTAGGTCAGCATCACCATCATGGGTACGTTAATGCCAAAGGCCTGTACCAGGGCGGCGTTTTCGGTGCCGGCGCGCAGGTAGGCGCCCAGCCGTGTACGCTCGATCAGGTACCAGGTGCCCAGACATACGAACAGCGACACCAGCACGACCCAGGCGCGGTAGTTCGGCAGCACCATGAAGCCCAGGTTGGTGGCACCCGATAACAGTTCCGGAACGTCGTAATTCTGGCCCGACGAACCATACATCTCGCGGAAAATGCCCTCGAAGATCAGGGCCAGCCCAAAGGTCAGCAACAAGCCGTAGAGCGGATCGAGCTTGTACAAATGCTTGAGAAAGAGCCGCTCAATCGCAACGCCGAGCAGGCCCACCGTGAGCGGCGCCAGCACCAGCGCAAACCAGTAGTTGATGCCAAATTTGTCGAGCATGATCCAGGCCGCAAACGCGCCCAACATGTAGAGCGCACCGTGCGCGAAATTGACCACGCCGAGCAAGCCGAAGATAACGGCCAGACCGAGACTGAGCATGGCGTAAAAAGCACCATTGACCAGGCCCAGCAACAGCTGGCCCAGGAATGCCTGAAGGGGAATACCGAATATTTCCATGTCGCCTGTCGTCAAACCCTCTCCCCACCGGGGAAGAGGGTCAAGGGGTGGGGCAAATTACTTCTTGAGCAACGCGCACTTGGAATCGGCCACAGCGGTGAAGGCCTGCTCGCCGGGGACCTTGACAACCGTCTTGTAGTAGTCCCACGGTGTGCTCGATTCCTTGCTCGACTTGACTTCAAACAGGTACATGTCGTGGATCATGCGGCCATCGGCGCGGATCTGGCCCTTGTTGTAGAAGTCATCAACCTTCATGCTCTTGAGGGTGCTCATGACCTTGTCGCTATCGGTGGTGCCGGCGGTCTGCACGGCCTTCAGATAGGTGCTGGCCGCAGAGTAGTCGGCAGCTTGAATGCTCGAAGGCATGCGCTTGTATTTTTCGAAGAAACGCTTGGCAAATTTGCGTGAGCCTTCATCCTGATTCCAGTACCAGCTGTCAGCCAGCTGCAGGCCTTCGGTGTTGGCCAGGCCCAGACTGTGTACGTCATTGATAAAGACCAGCAAGCCAGCCACTTTCATGGTCTTGGTGATGCCGAATTCCTTGGCTGCCTTCATCGCATTGATGGTGTCACCGCCAGCATTGGCCAGACCCAGAATTTGCGCCTTGGAGGCCTGTGCCTGCAGCAGGAAAGCCGAGAAGTCGGAGGCGTTGAGCGGATGGCGCGCAGCCCCGGCAACCGTACCGCCATTGGCTTTCACAACGGTGGCGGCGTCGCCTTCGAGCGAGTAGCCAAAAGCGTAGTCGGCGGTCAGAAAGTACCAGCTCTTGTTGCCGGCTTTCACCAGCGCCGTGCCGGCCACCTTGGCCAGCGACACAGTGTCATACGCATAGTGCACGGTGTAGGGTGAGCAGTCTTCATTGGTCAGGCGTGCCGAGCCAGCGCCGATGGCGATAAAGGGACGCTTCTTCTCGATCGCCACCTTGCTCATGGCCAGTGCGGTACCGGAGTTGGTGCCGCCAATCAGCATCGAAAGGCCTTCCTTGTCCATCCATTCGCGTGCCTTGGAACTGGCCACGTCGGCCTTGTTCTGATGGTCAGCGGTCAGCACTTCGATCGGACGATTGAGTACCTTGCCGCCGAAATCCTGTGCTGCCCATTTCACCATTTCAGCGCCGGCCGGGCCGTCGATGTCGGCATACAGACTGGACATGTCGGTGATGAAGCCGATCTTGACCGGGCCGGTGTTCTGTGCAAAAGCGCCGGCACCAAATCCAATGGCCAAGGCGGCGACGAGGGTCTTGAGTTTCATGTTATCTCCTGGTTTCTGGGGTCAAAAAAACGATGTCAAATTTAAAAAATTGATTCGGGTCGGTCGCGCTGTCACACACCGAGATATTCCTGCAGCAGGCCCATGTTCTGGCTCAACTCACTCTGGGCAAATTGCTTGACGATGGTGCCGTGCTCCATCACGTAGAAGCGATCCGCCAGCGGCGCAGCAAAACGAAAGTTCTGCTCCACCAGCACAATGGTGTAGCCCTTGGCCTTGAGCGTGAGAATCATCTCGGCGAGTTTTTGCACGATGACGGGCGCCAGGCCTTCCGATATTTCATCGAGCAGCAGCAGGCGCGCACCTGTGCGCAGAATGCGCGCCACGGCCAACATCTGCTGCTCTCCGCCCGACAGACGTGTGCCGGGGCTGGCGGCACGTTCCTGCAGATTCGGGAACATGGTGTAAATCTCTGCCAGCGTCATGCCGCCCGGCGCCAGGGTTGGCGGCAGCATCAAGTTTTCCTCAGCCGTCAGGCTGGCAAAGATGCCACGCTCTTCCGGGCAATAGCCCAGACCCAGATGCGCCACCTTGTGCGGCGCCATTTTGATGGTCTCAACGCCGTTGATCTTGATCGAGCCTTTGCGCGCGCCGGTTAGGCCGACGATGGCGCGCAGCGTGGTGGTGCGCCCGGCGCCGTTGCGCCCGAGCAGGGTCACCACCTCGCCCTCGTGTACCGACAGGTCGACACCATGCAGGATGTGCGATTCGCCATACCAGGCGTGCAAGCCCTCGATGCGCAGCAGTTCTTTTGGCATCAGAGAATTTTCCGACGGGCCGCCCCTAGGAAAATTAGCCCCCTCGGGGGGCAGCGCAGTACGCGAAGCGACAAGCGTGGGGGCCATCAGTGAGCACCCGCGAGTTCGGTATTGGCGCTGCCCATATAGGCTTCGATTACGAGCGGGTCGCGCGAGACCTCGGCATAGGGGCCATCGGCAATGATGCTGCCGCGTTGCAGCACCGTGATTCGGTCGGCAATCGATGCCACCACGTTCATGTTGTGCTCCACCATCAGGATGGTGCGCCCGCTCGATACCTTCTTGATCAGTTGCGTCACGCGGTGCACGTCTTCATGGCCCATACCCTGGGTTGGCTCATCGAGCAGCATCAACTCCGGCTCCAGCGCCAGCGTGGTGGCCAGCTCCAGTGCACGTTTGCGGCCGTAGGGCAGGTTGACGGTCAGTTCGTCGGCGAAATCCTGCAGATCAACTTCGGCCAGCAACTC
>CAITXW010000107.1 GCA_903896425.1 uncultured beta proteobacterium
AGTTCATGGCTGCTTGCTCGCTTGAGCAATACGCGGGCGACAAAATGCGCCGCTCCGCAGTGGAGCGTCAATTGGAAATTCTTGGCGAAGCCTGTTCTCGCCTTGCCAGGTTAGAGCCCGGCTAGGCATCACTCGCGTGCACGGCAAAGATTCAGCGGTAGAAACAAGATGCCTACAAGAACAGTCGCAGAAGAGTACAGTGAGCTGATGCACTACACCACCGCGGCGGGTCTAACGGGCATCGTCTCCACGGGCTGTTTGTGGAGTTCTCATGCAGGCTTTCTTAATGATGCTGAAGAGATGACGCACTTCTTTGATGCCCGGCTACTGGACATTGCACTTTTTGAGATTCGCCAATACGCAGAACAAATGGCAAAGGCACCTGGGAACGCCCAACGAATAGCGTCCGACGGCGGGATTGAAAAAATCGTGCGAAGTGATGCCGAAGGACTAGTAAGCCGCCTTCGGTCAGCCACACTGGCCTTCAACCAACCTTACATCTTTTCGATGAGCGCAGCCCGTGACGTAAACGCACAGGGCAGTGGTCTCCTCAGTCAATGGCGCGGGTACGGCGGCGATGGCGGCTACGCGATTGTCTTCGATACCCGCGAGATGGAACGACTGTTCGAGCTTGAAGCTAAGACCTTTCACTACCAGCACTTCCAATGGGGTGATGTTCACTACTACGGTGTCGATCCAGACGGCCAACCATCGACTGAGGATGTCGCCGAGTCGGAAGAAGTCGTTCGCGCAGGTATTGCAAGGCTGATCCGTGGTGGCAAGGCCGAAGAAGCTGCGGGCTTTTATCAAGCCGTGAGTGGATTATCTTGTCTGTACAAGCACTGGGGATTTTGGGAAGAACGTGAAGTCAGGGTCGTAGCGATTCCAGTAGACACTGAAGTCGCACAACTGTCCGCAGCAGACGGAGAAGTGAAACCGAAAAAAACCGTCAAGACATTTCTTCGCGGCGGTTTGCCGGTACCATTCATCGAACTCTTCGCCGGCATTTCATCGGAAACTCGGCACCGCCTTCCGATCAAGAGAGTAATCGTCGGCCCACACAGGGATATAGATCTACGCGCACAAGCTGTTCAAAGGCTGCTCGCAACAAACAACTACAAAGCAGAAGTGATTCGGTCAAAGATTCCTTACCTCGGACGGTAAGTGCAGTAAGCCTCGATCTTGTTACACCGCCCCTTTAGTCGTCACAAGGAACCCACATGATCGTTTCCGCAGATGAGTCCTGGTACACCGATCAAGACAGACGCAAGAAGCTATCGAGGCATTGCCCTATTGCTGCGAATGACAAGTGTCCACGGTACTACCAAAGCCAATATGCCGCGGCCATCGAGGGCGCACACACGATCGATTTGCCGATTGACGTACGGACACGGATCGAAGAAATGTGGGCATCGTCCGATGCATTTGCATCAATGGAACAATCAGTCGGCACTTGGACGAAGGCAGACGGAACCCTCCGCGGCGTGGCCGGCTTTTGTCCAGAGGTCACAGCTCGGCTCTTTGGCCTCTATTGTTCTGATCTACGGACCTACCCCGATGAAGAGGCAAGGCGAGCAAATCACGACATACTTGCCGCTGAAGGCACCCCTCATGACGATCTTCGCTGGAATTGGATGGTCGCCGAGCCACGTCACTACACCGAATGTCACGAGTTCAGCGTGCACGGTGCAACTCAACTACGCGAAAGTGGCAAAGCAACGAAAAAACGTCGAGCCCTATCGCCGAAATTGAGATTCACTGTTTTCGCACGAGATGGTTGGCGCTGCGTTTATTGCGGCAACGCAGCAGCGGACTCTACCTTGCATGTCGATCACCGGATTGCCGTTGCCAACGGCGGTACTGACGCACTGGATAATCTGGCCACCGCTTGCGAAGAGTGCAATCTTGGAAAAGGTGCATCCGACGCCGGCAACACCTAGCGCTTTAAACGGCTTAGTTTCCATGCCTGCTCCGAAACATCTCTACAAATACCTCGCTCCCGAGCGCGTTGACTTCCTACGCACCGGACTGCTCCGATTCACGCCCCTTGGCGCCTTCAACGACCCATTTGAAGGCCGCCCGAATGTGACGGATGTAATCCCACCTGACGAGCTAAAAAAATCACTCGACGAGGTTGTTCAGGAAGAGATCGAAGCCTCCTATGCCAGGCTTCCAACGGATGTAAAAGCGAAGGTCAGTAAGTTCGCATATGACGCGCTCATGCGCGGCGCCGTAAAGCAAAATGAGTCACAAATCCGTAATGGAATCGCGTCGCTGACGCCCACGTTTGTGCATACCGTGCAAGTCAAGTTCGATCAGCTAATTGGCGCGCTTTGTCTTTCTGAAGTTCCAGATAGTCTATTGATGTGGGCGCACTATGGCGCCAGCCACACGGGCTTTGTCATCGAGTTCAATGGCAGACACAACTATTTCGATGCTCGCCTGTCCCCTGACGATGAATTCCGGCATGTTAGGCGAGTGCTCTATCGGGACTCAAGACCGAGCGGCACTCTTTCCTCGATGACCGGTGAGCTATTCACCGTAAAAAGCGGCCATTGGTCATATGAACGTGAGTGGCGAATACTTCAACCACTCCTTCACGCCGATCAAGTTATCAATACATCCCCTTATCCAGTTCACTTGTTCAAAGTCCCTTTGCAGTCCATTGACAGTGTGATCCTTGGAGCACGCACCACTACCGAAACGAGAGATGCTATCGCCCATGCCATCCGCTGCAACATGGAATTGAGCCATGTGACACTCAAACGCGCTCGATCCGACGACTCCCACTTCCTACTCAGAATTGAAGAAGCCGCCTGAACTGACGTTGACAGTTCAACGTTGACAGTTCAACGGAGTGCTCGACGCTCGAAAGCAGGATAATCACGCCATGCAAGCCTCGCTAGCCAGTCAACTCCCCTCCATTGCCGCACTGTGCGAGCGCTATGGTGTGGCGCACATGGAACTGTTTGGATCAGCGACGCGGCCTGATTTCAAACCCGAGTCGAGTGACTTTGATTTTTTGGTTGAACTCGATAGGCAGGCTCCGGGTTCGCGCGCCCGTCGTTGGATCGAATTGGCGGACGCCTTGGAAAAATTGCTGGGGCGCCCGGTTGATTTGGTAAACCCCCACTACATCCGCAATCCGTACTTTTTGCAGGCCGTGAACCAAAGCCGCACCCCTGTCTATGACCGACAAAGCACCCAAGCTTCTGTTTGACGCCATCGCGGCAATTGTGTCCGCGCAAGAGTTCATGGCTGCTTGCTCGCTTGAGCAATACGCGGGCGACAAAATGCGCCGCTCCGCAGTGGAGCGTCAATTGGAAATTCTTGGCGAAGCCTGTTCTCGCCTTGCCAGGTTAGAGCCCGCGTTGTTGGATCAGGGGCAAAACCTGAAGCTGGCGATTGACCTGCGCAACCGCATCATTCATGGCTACGATGCAGTGGACGACGAAATCGTTTATCTGACAGTCACTGAAGACCTGGATGTTCTCAAAGCCGATTTGACCCAATTATTGGCGGCACGGGGTTAAGCAGCCTGACCCTCTCCGGCGCCGAGTTACAACACAACCGGGCCCAGATCGCGATTGAGACCGAACTGATGGAAGCGCTGGCGCAGGATTGAACGGCGGATCGGGCATACTCTTACCCGGAAAATTGTCATATCAACAACCAACGCAGTCTGCGTATCAAATACAAGCAAGGAGCCAGCGTGAGCGAACAAACCAAATACCTACTCAGCGAAAACCAGATGCCTCGGGTCTGGTACAACATCCAGGCCGACCTGCCGAAACCGGCGCCCGCTGTTCTGCATCCGGGTACGCTGCAGCCGGTCGGTCCCGATGATCTGGCGCCGCTGTTCCCGATGGAACTCATCATGCAGGAAGTCAGCACGGAGCGCGAGATCGAAATTCCCGAACCCGTGCGCGATGTGTTTCGTCTGTGGCGCCCGGCGCCCCTGTACCGGGCGCACCGTCTGGAAAAAGCGCTGGGAACGCCAGCCAGGATTTACTACAAATACGAGGGCACCAGCCCGGCCGGCAGCCACAAACCCAACACCGCCATCCCGCAGGCTTTTTACAACAAAGCGGCTGGCGTCAAGCGGCTCGTGACCGAGACCGGCGCCGGTCAATGGGGAACGTCACTGGCCTTTGCCGGCTCCTTGTTCGGCTTGCAGGTCGAAGTGTTTCAGGTCCGCGTCTCGTATGACCAGAAGCCCTATCGCCGAGCCATGATGGAAACCTATGGCGCGCGCTGCGTTGCATCGCCGTCGGTTGAAACCGCATTCGGCCGATCGGTGCTGGAAAAAAATCCGAATCACCCCGGCAGTCTGGGCATTGCCATATCCGAGGCGGTGGAACTTGCGGTTCAGCGCGAAGATACCAAGTACGCCCTGGGCTCGGTTCTGAACCATGTTTTGCTGCACCAGACCATCATCGGACAAGAAGCGATGGAGCAGATGAAGATGGCCAACGATTGGCCGGATGTGGTGATTGGCTGCGCCGGTGGCGGCTCCAACTTCGCCGGCATTGCCTTCCCCTTCATCGGCCACGGTTTGCGCGGTGGTCAAAAGACCCGCGCTCTGGCCGTGGAGCCGGCAGCCTGTCCGTCGCTGACACGCGGTGTGTATGCGTATGACTTTGGCGACACCGCCGGGATGACGCCTTTGACCAAGATGCACACCCTGGGCAGCCAGTTCACCCCGCCGGGATTCCATGCCGGTGGCCTGCGCTACCACGGCATGGCCTCACTGGTTTCACACTGCAAGGAACTGGGCCTGGTGGAGGCCGTGGCCTACAACCAGGTTGAGTGTTTTGAAGCCGGTGTGTTGTTTGCCAGGAACGAAGGCATTGTCCCGGCGCCGGAATCCAATCATGCGGTCAAGGGCGCGATTGAAGAAGCCCTGCGCTGCAAGCGCGAAGGCAAAGCCGAAACCATCCTGTTTGGCCTGAGCGGGCACGGTCATTTCGACATGGCGTCCTACCAAAAGTATTTCGCCGGCGAACTGACCGACGAGAGTTACAACGAAGCGGATCTGGCTTTGTCACTCGAAGGCTTGCCCAAAGTTCCAGAGTCGGTCTGACAATGAAGCTGGACCCGCGTCGATTACTTGATTTGCTGGCAATCGCGCGGCATGGCTCCTTCAGCGGAGCAGCGGAGGCCATCAATGTCTCGCAACCCGGCTTGTCGCAGAGCATCGCCCAGCTTGAGCATGGGTTGGGCGGGATCCGACTGCTGGAGCGCGATCGTCGTGGCGCTCGCCTCAATGAGTTTGGAAAATCCTTGGCCGTCCATGCCACGGCACTTGAATCCCTCCTGGAACGCGCGATGGAAGAGATCCGCTTGCGTTCACTGGGAATGGACGGGCTGCTTTCCATTGGAATTACACCGGTTACAGCGGTGGGGCTTGTTCCCCGGGCCTTGGAAGTATTCTTGCGCGCCTCCCCCAACGTTCAAGTCTCCATCACGGAAGATATCGATGACCGGATTCTGTCAATGCTCAGGTCCAGAGAGCTTGACCTCATCGTCAGTCGATTGGGCATCAGTTCCGACTACCCCGATATTGAAACTGAACCCTTGGTGTTTGCCGATTGGTCGCTCATCACGCGAGCGCAACATCCGCTGGCCAGCCTGTCGTCGATATCAATCAAGGATCTGGCAAACGCGCAATGGGTGGTACCGGCCGGCGGCAGTGCGTTCAGACAGCACATGGAAAGCGTCTTTGCGATGGCCGGCATCAGCTGGCCGCAGCGTGCGATCAGCACCAATTCGATCCTGGCAATCAAAGCGATTGTGATGAATACCGACTGCGTAACCATCATGGCGCCGCAACTGGTTGAGGTCGAATGTGAGGTCGGGCGACTGTGCGCAATTGAACTCAGTGACCTGGCCCCACTGCGCCCCGTTGGCTTGATGTGGCGAGCGAATGAGGAACTCCCCCCGCTCGCCGCCCGTTTTGCGCAAGACGTTCGAGGACTCGCGCACGAAGCTTGATGCGCCGTGATGTCAAGCGCCAACCATCGCCAGACCGCCGTTACATAACAGGAATTGCCCCGTCATGTGCCGCGATTCTTCGCCAGCGAGGAACAACACGGGCCCCACCATATCTTCCGGCGCTGCAATGCGACCCAATGGCGTTTGCCGAAGAACCTCCTCGCGCCGGCCATTCTTCCAATCGTCCCGATTTTTCAGCGCCTCGGTTTCCATAAAGGCAGCCCCCAGCGTATTCACACGTACCGTGGGTGCGAGTGCGCGGGCGTAGGACTTGGTAATGCCGATGACGCCATATTTGGCGGCAGCGTATTGCGGCGCCCGCGGGCTGCCTGCGATCACCACCTGCGACCCGATGTTGACGATCGACCCGCCGCTGCCATCCATCATCCTGGATCCCACTTCATGGGTCATGAACATGGTTCCCTTGATATCAACCGCCAAGGTATGGTCGATGACTTTCTCGTCGAGTTCACGCCAGGATTTCTGATCGATCGCCATGTCGCCCACGTTGTTGACCAACACATCGACCCGGCCGAACTCCGTATAGGCCTGCGCCGTGATGCGTTGAACATCCGCCAATTTCGCGATATCACCCTGCACCACCAAGGCCTTGCGACCCATGGCACGCACTGCCTTCGCGACCGCCTCAGCGCCCGCCCCCGAGCTGTTGTAATGAACAACAATGTCAGCGCCTTCCTTTGCAAACGCATTGGCCAGAACCGCTCCAAACCCGCGCCCTGAACCGGTCACGAACACCACTTTGTTTTGAAATCTGCCGTTATCCATAAAGTTCCTTATCCTGTAATGCCAAAAGACGGGTTCATGTGCGCAGGGACAAACTCCCAGTCAACCCATCGTGATGCGTGCGCTACCCGAGGCGGGATTGCAACGCTTTGAATTCCTCGTCAGTCACCAGGCGACGCTTGCTGATCGCCAGATTTTTGACCTCATTGAGAAGTCGGGGAAAGTCCTCTTCTCTCGCATTCAAGCCAAGCTGCTCGGACTTGATCTTGATTGAAGCCAGTCCGCTTTTCTTGCCAAGAACAATGTTTCTCGGCGTATCGAGAATGGATGACGAATAAGGTTCGATCGCCTCCGGAATGTGGAACTGCGCTGCCACAGCCCCTGTCTCCCGCACAAACAGCGTCTCCCCCACGACCGGCTTCCAGGGTTCGAGCTGATAGCCCGCGATTTCGCGCAAGCGTTTGGACGCCTGGCGTACCCGCTCGAAATGAAACCCGGTTTCAACCCCGTAAAGCAACTCCAGCGCCAGCGCGATCTCGGGCAGGTTTGCATTGCCGGCGCGCTCCCCAATGCCATCGATGGTTCCATGAATCCAACTGGCACCGGCCGCCACCGCAGCCACGGCGTCTGCCGTCGCCATGCCGAAGTCGTTGTGTCCATGGAAATGGATGATGGCGTCCTGGCCCATCCATTGCCGCACCTTGCCGATGAGATAAGTTACAGCCTCCGGTGTTGCGATCGCCAAGGTATCGACGATGACATACTCTGCCGCCCCCGCGTCGCGCGCTGTCTTGTAAACCTGCTCGAAAAAATCGAGGTCGGCACGCGTCGAATCAACGCCGAAGAAGGCGACATGGATTCCCTGCTTGACGCCGAATTCAACCGAGGTCTTGATCCTTGCCAGCACTTCCTCCCGGGAAACACCGAGCGCCTTGAGTTTGCGATTCGAGATCGGCGCCTCGATCACGCTGTGCTTGAGGTCAAGGTCCGCAACCGCCGCGACATCGTCCGGCATGGCACGCGCAAAGCCCCAGATCTCAGCCTTCAGTCCAGCGCCGCGAATCAACTTGATGGCCTCGCGATCGTCTTCCGAAACCCTCGGAAAACCGGCCTCGATGCGCCCTGCACCGAGACCATCGACCAGGCATGCGATCTCCAGCTTTTGCTGCGGATCGAACATCACCCCCGTCGATTGCTCGCCATCACGCAATGTGGTGTCGTAGAAACCCACCTTGGCCTTGGGCCGTCCCGCCAACGCCACTTCATTGAGCGTACCGGTCCAGACTTTTGTGCGGTCGATTGTTGTCATGGCCTAAAACCCGACAAAAGGTGGTGCATCGACGCCGTAGGCTTCTTTCCAGGAGATGACACGGTTGCGCAAGACACCAATCTTCTCGATCTGCGCCTCGATCAGATCGCCGGGCTTGAGAAACCAGGCTTCGGGGTCGGCGCTGAAGGCCGCGACACCGGACACGGTACCGGTCGAAATAATGTCACCGGCGGAGTAACCGGCGGGTGAGAATTTCGAAATGATCTGCGGAATGGTGACCGACATGTGGCTGGTGTTGGATATCTGGCGCTTCTCGCCGTTGACCCGCAGTTCAAGATCCAGGTTGTAGGGATCAGGAATTTCATCGGCGGTGACGATCCAGGGGCCCACCGGGCAAAAGGTGTCGATCGACTTGCTGAAGCAAAAGTTTGCCGACTGCATCTCGCGCCGTTGAATGTCACGTGCCGTAATGTCGTTGAAAATAACGTAGCCGCCGATGTAGTCCTTGGCTTCTTCGACGCTGATGTGTTTGCCCGGTTTCGCAATCACGATCGAAAGTTCGAGTTCATAGTCGAGTTGCTTGGTCAGGTGCTCGGGATAGATAACGGGCGCATCCGGGCCAATGATCGCATCGACATTCTGAAAAAACACGATCCAGGGTTTGATCGCTGCCACCCAGTTGGCACGGTCACCTTCCTGCGCGTGCTCGGCATAGTTCCCAGCGGTATGGAAGAACTTCTTGGGAATAATCGGCGCCTTCAACTGCACACTGGCAAGCGGATAGCGCTGGCTTGTCTTGAGCTTCTCGGCGTACACCTGAACCGGTGTTCCGAGTGCGAACAGCGAGCGCATGTCGGCAATGTCAAGAACCACAACCTCCTCACCTTCGAGGGCGCCGACCAATTGCTTGCCGTTTGCGACAAATGTGACCAATTTCATACGTGAATACTCCTGATTAATTTAGACATTGAACCGCGTGCGTTGAAACCCGCGTTCACTCGGGTAAAAGACCAATTTCCTTGGTCACTTCGCTCCAGCGCTCATGCTCGCGCTTCAAGTAAGAATCCACCTGAGCCGGTGACCCGAGAGGTTCGGCAATGGGCCCAATAGCGAGAATTTTCTGCGCCATATCCGGGTCTGCCAGCAAAGTGTTCAATTCCTGGTTGAGTCGTGCGACCGCATTGGCAGGCGTCCCGACCGGCGCCACGAGGGCAAACCAGCCCGACATTTCGAAGTTCGGCAGTGTTTCAGCCAACGCCGGCACTTGCTCCCAGCCCGCCACACGCTTGCCCGTTGTAACGGCCAGAAGCCGCAAACGGCCCTGGCGCGCGAATTGGGCAGTCGAAGCAAGGTCCGCCACGATGGCATCCGTGTGCCCCCCCATGAGATCGGTAATGGAGACGCCAACCGAAGAATACGAGACCAGATTGGCCTCCATCTTTGCGCGGGCGTTGATCAGCCTGGCAATGATTCCGCCAAACGTGCGGGGACCTTCGTTGCCCAAAGTCAGTTTGCCCGGAGCCGCTTTTGAGCGTGCGATCAGGTCTTGAATCGACGTGATGGGCGAGTCGGCTCGGACCAATACGCCAAACGGACTTCTTGCAATAAACGCGACCGGGATGAAATCGCGCTGTGGCTCATAGGGCAGGACCTTGAACAGGTACTTGTTGGTGACCAAAGCCGCAGTGGTGGCGAAATAGAAGGTATAGCCATCGGCTGGCGCATGCGCGGCGAACTGCGCGCCAATGACATTTTGGCCACCCGGCTTGTTGTCAATCACGATGGCTTGCCCCAGGCCCTTCGCGATCCGCTCAGACAACAGGCGGGCAACATTGTCGGGGCCAGAGCCAGGTGGCTGTGACAGAACCCACTTGATGGGCTTGTCCGGCCACGCATTCGCGCCTTGCGCCCACAGTGAGGTCGATGTAGCCGTAACAAGAGCGGCCTGGACAAAATTTCTTCGTTTCATGCTTGTCTCCATTTGTGCACTTGAGCGATTGCGCCCCTCTAACAAACGTCGATCATGCGCATCAGAGCACCGCACGTCCAATAGTGATTTTTTGGATCACCATCCGGATCGCTTATGGTCGCCCGTGGCACATGAACCGACGGCCCTGATGCAGGGTAGCGTGACCACGCTAAAGCGCCTGACGCAACCTGCCAATTCCCTCTTCTATTTTTTCCAGCCCGGCCGTGGCAAAGCTCAGGCGAAAGGTTGAGAGGTCGGGATCATGCGCGTAGAAAGGCGCGCCAGGCACAAAGGCCACGCCTTTGTCGATGGCGCGCTTGGCAAAGTCGGGCGCGCTGCTGATCTGACCTCTGGCACCGGTCAGGCGGGCCCAGAAGAACATGCCACCTTGCGGCTGGTTGAAGGCGATGGCGTCACCGAGTTCGCGCCGCAGCGATGCCGCCATGACACTGGCGCGCTCGGCATAGGTTTTGCGCACCACGGCAAGCGCGTCACCGAGTCGGTTGAGCGTGAGGTAGTGCGCTGCGATGGCTTGCGACAGGTTGCTGGTGTGGGCGTCGCTGAACTGTTTGCACATGGTGGCCTTGGCCAGCAACTCGGGCGGTGCAATCATCCAGCCCACGCGCAGACCCGGCGACAGGATCTTGCTGAAGGAGCCGCAATGCACCAGCCAGTCGCGACTGCCCGGCACACCGTCGCTCAGTGCGAGCATGCTCGGTGGCGGCGGCTGATCAAAATACAGTTCGCCATAAGGGTCGTCCTCGACCACCACCGTCTGCGTGCGCGCCGCAATTTCCAGAATGCGCTTGCGCCGTGCCAGGCTCAGCGTGGCGCCGCTCGGGTTGCCAAAGGTCGGGATCAGGTAAACCAGCTTGGGCTTGTGCTGCTCAATCAACTGTTCGAGTTTGTCGACGTCAACGCCGTCGGCGTCGATCGGCGCGCCAATGATGTCGGCGCCGTACAGGCGAAAGCACTGGATTGTGGCGAGAAAGGTCGGCGCTTCAACGATGATCTTGTCACCGGGCGAGATCAGGGTCTTGCCAATGAGATCGAGCGCCTGCTGGCTACCGGTGGTGACGATCAGGCCATCGGGCGCAACGCTCGAACCCTTGGCTGCCATGAAGCGGCTGATGCCTTCGCGCAGCGGCTGGTAGCCCTCGGTGGCGCCGTATTGCAGCACGGGGCCGGGGTTGCCCGCCAGCACGGCACGGCTCGACTCGGCAATGCCTTCCACATCAAACAGCGCCGGGTCCGGAAAGCCGCCGGCAAAGCTGATGATGCCGGGCTTGCCCAGCAGTTTGAAGAGTTCGCGGATGGCGGAGGTTTCAATGGCGTTGAGGCGTTCGGCAAATTGCATGGAGGTCTTTCCTGAGTGGCGTGGCATTGCTTTATGCTGTGATTATTATTCATGCCCGACAGCACCCCGAAACCACCATGACACCGAACGCGATTGAAGGCTTTTTCGCCACCCTCAAGGCCGCCAACCCGATGCCGGTGAGCGAACTCGAATACTGCTCGGTGTTCGAGCTGCTGGTGGCTGTGCTGCTGTCAGCGCAGGCCACGGACGTCAGCGTCAACAAGGCGACGCGCCGCTTGTTTGTGGTGGCCAACACGCCGCAGAAGATGCTTGAATTGGGGCAGGATCGGCTGGAGGACGCCATCAAGACCATCGGCCTGTTTCGCGCTAAAGCCAAGCACCTGATGCAGACCTGCCAGATGCTGATCGACGCGCACGGCGGCCAGGTGCCGCGCAGCCGCGAAGCACTGGAGACCCTGCCCGGCGTGGGCCGCAAGACCGCCAACGTGGTATTGAACGTCGCCTTTGGTGAAGCCACGATGGCGGTGGACACGCATTTGTTTCGCCTTGGCAACCGCACCGGTCTGGCGCCGGGCAAGACACCTTATGAGGTTGAGATGGGTCTGCTGCAGCGCGTGCCAAAAACCTACTTGACCGACGCGCACCACTGGCTAATCCTGCATGGTCGCTACATCTGCCAGGCGCGCAAGCCCCTGTGCTGGCAGTGCGGCGTCAGCGTTTATTGCGACTTCAAGGACAAGACGGCGCGCCCCTGAGGCTGTTCAAAGTAGCGGTGCAATCGGCAAAGCGACCCACTGGGTTGCGATCGCATGGATCGCGATGCGCCCCTCAAACACGCGTTCCAGTGCACGGTGCGTTTCGGCGTCGCCGCAGGCACCCTGGTGCGTGACGCGACCATCGGCCACCACCAGCATCTCGTCTGCCTGCAAGGCCATCGATATCTCGTGCAGCACGCTGACCACGGTGCAGCCTTGCTTGACCAGCGTGCGCACGAGCCCGAGCCAGTCGGCCTGGTGCGGCGGGTCCAGATTGGCCAGCGGTTCGTCCATTAACAACACCTTGGCCTGCACCGCCAGCGCACGCGCCAGCAGCACACGCTGACGCTCGCCGCCCGAGAGCTGACCGAGCGTGCGTGCCCGCCAGTCCCAAGCTTGCGTGGCCTTCAGCGCCTGCTCCACGGCGGCGTGATCGGCTGCGCTGGGAGAACCGAGCCAAGTCTGGTGCGGCAGACGGCCCAGCATGGCCACGTCCCACACCGTCAGGTCGTCGCCGCTGACTTCACTCTGCCCGAGCCAGGCCAGTTGCCGCGCACGCTCACGCCGAGGCAGCGTCGCCAGCGGCTGGCCCAGCAGCGTCACTTCACCCTGGTACGGCAACAGGCCCGCCAACACCTTGAGCAGGGTTGATTTACCGGCGCCGTTGGGACCGACGATGCTGGTCCAGCGCGCTGCCGGCAATGCCATGTCCATGCCACGCAGCACCTCGGTCTGCCCCAGGCTGGCGTGGATGTCGCGCGCACAGAGGGCAACCGCGCTGCTGGTGCTGTTCACGCGACATCCCCCGCCGTGGTACGCGTACTGCGGTGCATCAGCCACAGCAGGTAGCCACCGCCAAGGACCGCCGTCAACACGCCCACCGGCAACTCCTGCGGCGCGATCAAAGCGCGTGCCAGCAGGTCAGCCGCGGTCAGCAACACACCCCCCATCAAACTCGAAAGCAGCACCAGACCGCCATGACGCGTACGCGCCAGCGGTCGCACCAGATGCGGCGCGGCCAGGCCGACAAAAGCGATCAAACCGGTTTGTGCCACGGCGGTGCCGGTGGCGAGTGCCAGCACGGCGATCAGGGCGGCACGCATTTCTGCCAGCGGCAGCCCGAGGCTGGCGGCGGTGGCTTCGCCCAACGAGAGTCCGTCCAGCCCTTGGCTGAGGAGCCAGGCCACGGCCATGCACAGCAACCAGACGGCGGCCATCAGGGCGCAGGCGCTCCAGTCAACAAAGCCGGTGCTGCCCAGCAGAAAGGCCTGCATCGCCTGCATCACATCGGGCACCATCAGCATGGTGAGCGAACTCAGGGCGCCCAGCACCACGCCAACGATGACGCCCGCCAACAACAGCCGCAAAGTGTGCTGCACGCCCTGCGCCAGCAGCAGCGTGAGCAACACCGCAGCGACTGCACCGACAAAAGCGGCACCGGTCAGACCGAGACGCACCAGCCCGTGCGCGGCCAGCGGCGAGACACCGAAGAACACCAGCGCCAGCGCCACGCCCAGCGATGCGCCGGAAGCACTGCCCAGCAGATAAGGATCGGCCAGCGGGTTACGAAACAAGCCCTGCGCCACGGCGCCGGCCAGACCAAGCAAAGCGCCGGCGGTCCAGGCGCCGACGGTGCGCGGCAGGCGGATGTCCCAGACAATCTGCAAGGCCACCGGGTCGACCCAGACTTTCATAAGACTGTCAAAACCAGTGCTGCCGACGCTGGCACCTGCGAGCACCAGCAAAACGCCCAGCAGCAACAGGCCCAGGCCAAGCCAGTTTGCTGTGCGCTGCTGATGGTTGATGACGGTCATGCGGCCTTGTCCTGCAAACACTTGAGCATCAGGCGCGCACCTTCGGCCATGCGGGGGCCGGCGCGTACCAGCACGTCGGTCTGCTCAGCGGTAAAGACGCAGACCCGGCCTTCGCGGATGGCGCGGATACGCTGCCACCCGGGGCGCCCCTGCAGCCCGGCGAAATTGCGGTCCCCGACCATGATCAGATCCGGGTTCTCTCGCACCACGTACTCGGGGTTGAGCTTGGGGAAAACGCCGAGGCTGGCCGGCACCATGTTGCGCACGCCCAGGCGCGTCAGCGTTTGGCCGATGAAGGACACCTCGCCGGCGGCGTAGGGCGCGCTGTTGACTTCAAAGTAAATGCGCATCGCCCTGGCCTTGAGCGGCACCGCCTGCGCCGCTGCCGAAACCGCCGCGTCAATCTCGCGCCAGACGCGATCGGCATCGGGTACTTCAAGTACGCGGCCCACAATCTGCAGCGCGCGCTGGACATCCGCGTGGCTCTTGGGTTCGAGCGCGAGCACCTTGATACCGAGTGACTGCAGGCGATCGGCCACCGGTGTCGATGTCGCCATCAGCACCAGATCGGGCTTGAGCGCCGCGATCGCCTCGATGTTGGGATCGAGGCCACCGCCGACCTGTGGCAGATTGCGCACCGCATCGGGATAGTTCGAATACCGATCGACCCCGACCAGGCGCTGGCATTGCCCAAGCGCGCACACCGTTTCCGTCAGAGAAGGCAGCAGGCTGACGATGCGCTGCGGTGGCTGCGCCAGCGCGAGTTGCACGCCGCGGTCATCCGTCACCGTCGAGGCTTGCGCCGCTGCGGCGCCCAGCAGCAAGCCGAGCACCCCAAGCGCATATCGAACCTGAGCGCGAACCCGTTTTGCGTTCACAACATCAATCCTTTGGACGCCACTGAAAACCGGCGTAAATCGTTCGGCCCGGTGTCGCAAAGTGGCCCACCTGTTGGTACTGTGCATCCGCTGCATTGTCCAGTCGCACGATCAGTTGCCAGTCGCGGCTCAGATGCGTCGCGGCGTTGAAATTCAACAAGGCATAGCCCGGCAGAACGGTCGTGTTGGCAGCGTCGTCAAAGCGTTCGCCAACGGCTTGCACGTCAGCGCCGATTTGCCAATTGGCCAAAGAGCGGTCCAGGCCCAGTGTCATGGTGCGGCGCGCGCGCAAACTCAGATCACGCCCACTGCTGTTGTCGATTGGGTCGAGCCAATCCAGCGAGGCGCGCAAAGCGTAGGCACCGATCTTCTGCGTGCCACTGAGGGTGAGCCCGCGCAGCGTCGCTTGCCCGACGTTGTAATAACAGAAAGCACAAGCGTCCGAATACGGTCTGGTGGTGATCATGTTGCGAATCTGGTTGTGGTACAGCACCGCCTTGGCAGAGGCTGTTGCGCTAACGTAGCCGAGCGCGACTTCGCTGTTGTGATTGGTTTCCGGCGCCAGCGCAGCGCTGCCATACGGACCAAATACCTGCTCCAGTGTCGGCGCCCGAAAGGCGGTTCCGGTTGATGCACTGGCGCGCCATTCAGATGTCAATGCATAGGCATAGGAGATCGCACCGGTTTGATGCGCGCCAAAATTGCTGTCGTCATCGCTGCGCAGATTGACCTGGACCAAATGCTCACCGTAGTTGGCCCCGTAGCCGAGCGCCACTGCGTTCTGCGTGCGCTCACCGCCAAACGCCTGGTTATAAGTATCCGTGAAGGGTGAATCAAAGGCATCACGCTTTTGCTCCAGCACCGCGGAAAAGGTGCCGCCAGCCAGCCGCAGGGTGTTTTCAAACAGAATGCCTTGCAAGGTGGTCCGATAGTCATAGAGAACGTCATCGCGTTTGGCGGCCTCACTGCGCGACAAACTTAGTTTGGTGCTGTAGGCAGTGCTCCACTGCGATTCCCAGCGCACGGCCGTGCTGCTCAAGTTTGCGCTGGCCTGCGCGTCCGTGCCGCCGCCCCAGGGAACGTAATGCGATTCAAGCTGGCTGTTGAGTGCGACCAGTTCGATACGCTGTGTTGGCGCCATCCGAAACCCCAGGCGCAGGCTGGCTGCCTTGCTGCTGCTGGCTTCGCGATCGGGGCTGTGAACCACATCAGGCCTCGTGTTGTAGCCATCGCTGTGCTCCAGTGCCAGACCCAGGGCATAGTCAAACGAGGCTTGCGCTCCGCTCAAGCCGGCGCTGATCTTGCGCGTATTCATACTGCCAAGCGAAATGTCAAGCGAAGGGGTTGCACCGGCAGTGCCGCGGCGCGTGAAGATCTGTACGACCCCACCCATCGCGTCCGAGCCGTAAATCGCGCTGGCCGCTCCGCGCAGGACCTCAAGGCGCTCGATCTGCGACAGCGGCACCAGTTCCCATGGAACACCGCCACCGAGTTGCCAACCGTCCTGCGAGTCAACCCGCACGCCGTCCACATAGAGCGCGGTCATGCGGGAATCTGCGCCGCGAATGTAGATACGACTTGCATCGCCAAAGCTCACGGCCTGCAGACCCGGCAGTCGTGCCAGCAGTTGCGGCACATTGGTAGCGCCGGATGCTTCGATCTGCGCTCGGTCGATGACACTGATGTCGGCCAGCACATCCGAAACACTTTGTTCGGTTCGACTGGCCGTGACGACAACGTCTTTCAAATTGGCATTGCTTTGGGCATTAACTGGCAGACAGGCAAACACGAGCACAGACAAAACCGCGCCTGCGGGTAACAAGGGAAAACAAGTTTTCATGAAGTAAGAGGTTCAACAAAAGCCCTCGCCGTCGTCCCCGACAGCACATGGGCGTCACGGCTGCGCGCAATAAGCGTGCAGCCACCTTGTTGGCCGGTATCCGGGCTGGTGGAACTACCGTCATCGCCTTCCCAAGCGCGTGTTCAAAACGCTCAGTGGCTGTGATGGCGGCGAATCGCAGTGCGATTCGTCCACTTACCGTTGCGGGGGCAGCGCAGGTTAGGTTTGCCATTGATGGGCGTACCCTCCTGCTTCCCGTTGAACTGCGGTGTGTGAACCACACCGCGAGCACCAACGGCCGGATTTTACAGCCGATCAGTTTGGCAAACCCTACAATGGGCACCCTATGTCGAATCAAAGCCAAATCGACCAGGTCGCCGAGCGTGTCGAGCGTCTGCTGGTGCGTTACGCCGAACTGCAGCGCACCAATGCCCTGCTGAGCGCGCAGGTCGATGCCATCACGCAAGAACGCGACTCCCTCAAATCCAGGCTCGGTGCCGCCCGCGCCCGCGTGGATGCGCTGCTGGACCGCTTGCCGCAGACTTCGGCCAATGGCCGACAAAAGGGCGTCGCATGAAGCAGCTCGAAGTGCAGATCATGGGGCAGAGCTACCTGCTGGGTTGCCCGGAAGGAGGCGAAGCCAAACTGCTGGCAGCCGTCGCGCTGGTAGATGCCGCCATGATCAGGATTCGCGATGCCGGCAAGGTCCGGGCGCGCGACCGCATCGCCGTGCTGGCCGCTGTCAATCTCGCTTTCGATCTGGCCGATCAGGGCCATGACGCACGGCCGCTGGCGCCGGTTCTGCCGGCAACAGACCCAGAATCAAACCCGACTTCAACCGCAATTCCAGCAGAAAAAAATCAACAGTTGCGTTCGCTGCTGGAACGTCTGGACCAAGCCCTTGCCGACGACGGTCGCCTGCTCTGAGTTTCTACGCTTCTGTGCTACCGCTTTGCGTCTTCGCGCCTACAATGATCTTGTCTGCAGGTGCTCGCCGGGCTTTATATTTCCTTGAACCAATGCTCTTAGAGCCCGGGCTTGGAACATCGCGGGTCAGGCGTGATCATCTCGCGTCAGATGAACCCAATGTCCCGTTGACCTCGCCCACCTGAACCCCGGTTCAGGATGCCGGTCCGGTGGCACCCGCAGACACCCTTCATCTCACAACGCACCACCCCATGACGCTCGAACCCCTGTTGATCATCGAACTTGTCTTGCTCGGACTGAGTACCGGTTTTCTGGCCGGCCTGCTCGGTATCGGTGGAGGCATGATGATGGTGCCCTTCATCACCCTGATCCTGTCGGGGCGTGCGGTCGGCCCCGACCTCGCGGTCAAGATGGCAATAGCGACATCAATGGCCACCATCATCTTCACTTCCATCTCCAGCGTGCGCGCGCACCACAAGCGCGGTGCGGTACGTTGGGAACTGGTCAAGGGCCTGGCACCGGGCATCATCCTGGGCGGCTTCATTGCCAGCCTGGGCGTCTTTTCCCTGCTCAAAGGCTCTTCACTGGCGCTGTTCTTTGCTGTCTTCGTGAGTTTCTCGGCGACGCAAATGTTTCTGGACAAGAAACCGGCGCCAACACGGCAAGTGCCGGGTACCGCAGGGCTAATGGGTGCTGGCAGTGTGATCGGATTCCTGTCGGGTCTGGTCGGTGCCGGCGGCGGCTTCATCAGCGTGCCCTTCATGACCTGGTGCAACGTGGCCATCCATAACGCGGTAGCCACCTCGGCTGCGCTCGGGCTGCCGATCGCACTGGCCAACGTGGTCGGCTATGTAGTGGCCGGCCAGAGCGTGCAGCATTTGCCGTCGTATTCCTTCGGCTACATCTGGTTGCCAGCGCTGCTGGTGATTGCCAGTTGCAGTGTTTTGACGGCACCACTGGGTGCGCGTGCCGCACATAAATTGCCGGTGAAGCAACTCAAACGCGTGTTCGCCAGCATCCTGTATGTACTGGCCGCTTACATGCTCTACAAGGCATTGGCCTGATGGTTTGAAGCAAGCCGCAGGACGTCGACGAAAAAACGGGCCCGAGGGCCCGTTTTTCTTTATCACTGGCGGAGCAGGGGGGATTCGAACCCCCGGAGGGTTTTACCCCTCGCACGCTTTCCAGGCGTGTGACTTAAACCGCTCAT
>CAITXW010000108.1 GCA_903896425.1 uncultured beta proteobacterium
TGCCAAGAAACTAAAGGCAGATGGCTTCACGGTGACCGAAGGGATCGCTGCTTTGCGTAGTGCAGATGCGCCAAGCAAGCCAGCAAAGAAAGTGCGGGTCAAGCGTGGCACGGCACCGAGTCGGAAAGCACCTGTCAGCATAGACAGTGAAGGCAACAAGCCCGGAATCGGTGTGACCTACAAACACCCAACAACAGGTGCACTGTGGACCAAGCAAGAGAAGGGTGCGCCCAAGAAAGAGTTCATCGCTTTGATCCTGGCAGGTAAGACGTGGAATGAACTGCGTGCAGGTTGAATAACCGGTTTTGTAATTTCACACTCAGCAAAGCCGGCCAAGAGTCGGCTTTTTTTCGCCTTGGCGTAATCCCTGCACGCGCTTCGCATCCCCTACCAGCACCCAATGCAGCTGGCTGGCAATTTGCGCTGCACATAGGGGCGATTTGACGTGCTGCTGGCGCAGGCTTGCATTCAGCGGCACTTTTGCGGCAATTGGCATCGAAACGTTGACGGGGTTAAAAGCAGCGGCTTGCTACTTACCCCTTGGCAGCATCAAAAAAACAGCACCGACGTTTCGACTGGCGCACGCGGAAAGACGCACAATTTTGGCGACGCCGGGGGCGCAAGTGCCGCCAGACCAGTTCTATGCGCGTTTTTTGCCAATTTTTGCGTAATCCCAGCACGCGCTTTGCCTCCCCTACCAGTACCCAATGTAGCGAGCGGCCAGTTTGCGCTGCACATAGGGGCGATTTGACGTGCTGCTGGCGCGGCTTGCGCTGTGCCGGAATTAGCTGGACTACGCCGCTACTGGCATAAATACTAAAAGTACAGCAGCTATGCGATCAGCCTGTTTTGGCAAAAAGTCGCCAAAATCCCCGCAAGTACAGCAGCTATATTAGTATAAGCAGAAGACAGAGACAGCCCAGAGACAAATACATAACAGTCTCGGGTGTCTGTGTTTCTTTATCTGCTTCTCACGCAAATTATGGAGACAGAAAAATGAAAATGATTGATGACTTAAAACAATATATTACTCGTGCGTTAGTGCGTACACATGGGACTTCTAATGAGACAAACATTGAACGCTATTTAAATAGAAAGATACAGATTGTGCTGAAAGACGTGCTGGCAATTGCGCTAAGTGGCGTTGAGCATAAATACTACGCAAGCGATGATACCGTTAAGCTGTTTCTATCGACCACATATCGCAAGCGTTGGGGCCAGATGACACTAAATGGCATACAGGTAGATGCGCCTGGCTTGCTTGCACCTATCTTGTTCTGTGTGGTTCGTGCAGGACATACGCAGATTGGCAGTGCAGTAAAAATATGGGACAAGACAATGGATGCATTGATGGAGTACGCAATTGAAGAAAACGATGAATTGCAGTGGGTACAGACATTTGACTTTACTGGCATGCAGGTGATGGAAACAGCAGTGAATGTGCAATCACTGCGTGCCTATGTTGCCAAGCTGGCAAGCGACACGGCCATGTTGACAGACAAAAAGCTGAAGAACCTGTCAATAGCAAAAACCATACTGGCATCCCTTACTGCTGTGCCCGGCAAGATGTTGTATGGAAAACAGCAACCCGATGTGTTCATACTGACGCAAGAGGCAAGCATTGCGGCAAGCGGTCGTTGCTACTTAAAGGGACTGAATCTACAAAACTGTCCAAAAGAAGTTAGGCACGCAGCACTGGGCCATTGTCATCTGTATGACATGCGTGCTGGTGTATTTGGTGTGATGGCGGGACTTGCAAAGACTTACTATGAATCAAGCACCGGCAAAGCTATTGATTTTCACAAGATCAAGAACTACATAAACAACAGAGACAAAATTCGCAAACAGATAACCAATCAGCTGTGGCCTATTGAAACAAAAGACTTCAAGAGCATAGCTGATTACAAAGGTTTTCATGGCTTCTACAAAGTCAAGGTGGCTTTAACTGCGATAGGTTTTGGTGCCAAGAGAAATGCAACAGCGTCATGGAAGAACGCAGACGGCAAGTGGGAAGCAACCAGTTTGCGTAGAACATTCAGGAGCACGGAATTGGTGCAGCAATTTGTGCAGGTAGAGGCAGTCAAGCAACTGATGGATGAATTTAAGCTGGTGACCGACATTATTTTGCTGCAACTGAAGCAGGATAGTGACTTTGCGAGTGCATTTGAAGTTGAAGGACTCAAGGATTCCCAGAAGCTTGCCATGGTCTATCAGGGCGTCGAGTCCGCAATACTGAATGAGTTCACGCTGTTGTTGATGAACACGGGTTCAGATGTGCTGCTGCCGGTGCACGACGGGGTTTACGTCAGCAAGAAGATTGCCCTGCCTGATCTGCACTTCAAGCTGACAGTTCCGTTCATATCCGACAAGTCATACATTCAGTTCGACCACTCTCAGATCGGTCTGGCCATGCCGGTGAACTTTGAAGCCGAACATCGTCGCGACATTGCTGCCCAAGAGCGTGATGCTCAAGCCTACACGCCGATGCCGGGCACAGTGTCTGCCACACCGTTTGTGCAGCCGAAACCGCAGGTTATGACGCCGTGGGGGCTTGTGGATGCTGAATTAATGCCGGACGATGTCACGGCGCCGAAGAAGCGACAAATTGATTGCGAAGATTGATGGCGCAGGTTGAACGCTTCAAGTAAACGGCGATCAGTAGATGAACTTGCAACACAGGGCGAGGCCTGTACTCATGGGGAACAGAACAAGCTTCAACTAGTTGTGGCACGTCATCCAATACTGATCATTTCTTGATCAATACGCCCGCATTGGCCAAATTTGCACTATCCTGATGAAACGTGCAAAAACTGGCCAAAAATATGCCACTCATCGTTGAGAGCGAAGGAATACTGACCATCAAAGAGGTCGCCAACTACCTCAAGGTGACAGAGCGCACCATTTACAGGCTATCCCAAGCCAAGAAAATTCCTTCGTTCAAGGTCGGGGGTATGTGGCGCTTCTTGCGAAAAGACATTGATGCCTGGATCGCCAAGCAGACAGCAGGCACGGAGATCGCTCAATGAACGCAATTGAAATTGAAGAAGCGGTCTCGTCGCTTGCATTGGCCCCCTTTGACCGTGATGAGTTCCCCTATGCATTCTTGCTGGCCTTTGGGAACAAAGAAACAACCATCAAGCGGCTGCGATCTGGTTTGTCAAACAAGTCTGACGTTGGCGGCGTACTCCAAACAAACAACCTTCACCTTGCAATCGCACGGACAGGCGAGGTCACCCATAGGCTTAAAGCCCTCAAAGACAGCCCCGCTACAACCAAGGGCAAAGCTCGCTTCATAGTCACCACTGACGGGGTAGATTTCGAAGCTGAAGATCTGGATACCGGCGAAACGGTTGCCTGTGCATTTCAGGATTTTCCAGATCACTTTGGTTTCTTCTTGCCTCTTGCTGGCATATCAACAGTCAAACAAATTCGCGAAAGTTCTTTCGACATCAGGGCGACCAGCCGACTAAACAGGCTCTACATCGAACTGCTGAAGGACAACCCGGAATGGGGCGCTGCCAAACGTCGCCACGAGATGAACCATTTAATGGCACGGTTGATCTTTTGCTTCTTTGCTGAAGACACCGACATCTTCAGTGGCGAAAGTCTGTTCACCGACACCGTCGAAAAGATGAGCGAGCGTGACTCCTCAAACACTCATCAGGTGATCAGCGAAATCTTCCGGTCAATGGACACCAAGATTGCTGATCGTGCAAGCGCCAAGTTGCCACGCTGGGCAGATGTGTTTCCTTATGTAAACGGTGGCCTTTTTTCAGGCGGCGTTGAAGTACCACGGTTAAGCAAGATATCGCGCTCGTACCTGCTGCACATCGGTAGCTTGGATTGGATGAAGATCAATCCAGATATCTTCGGCTCAATGATCCAAGCAGTTGCGGATGATGAAGAGCGTGGCGAACTGGGGATGCACTACACCAGTGTTCCGAACATTCTCAAGGTACTGAACCCGTTGTTTTTGGATGATTTGCGTGCACAACTTGAGGAAGCAGGTGACAACCCGCGAATGTTGCTCAACCTGCGAAAACGCATCTCAAGAATTCGCGTGTTCGACCCAGCTTGTGGTTCCGGCAACTTTTTGGTCATTGCCTACAAGCAGGTGCGCGAGATTGAAAACACCATTAATGAGCGACGTGGAGAGCCTGGGCGTGCAAGCGACATTCCGTTAACCAACTTTCGGGGAATTGAAATCAGGGACTTCTCTGCTGAGATCGCAAGGCTTGCGTTGGTTATAGCTGAGTACCAATGCGACCTAGTCTACCGTGGTCAAAAGGAAGCGTTGGCTGTGTTTTTACCGCTTGACTCGCAGAACTGGATTACTTGCGGCAACTCATTGCATATTGATTGGCTAAGCGTTTGCCCACCAACAGGGACCGGTATCAAGTTGACTGGGGATGATCTGTTCAATACCCCATTGGATCAGGCACAGATCGACTTTGAGAATGAAGGTGGAGAGACTTATATTTGCGGAAATCCACCATATTTCGGAAGTAAAAAACAAGGGGAAGATCAAAAGTCTGACTTAGAGGCCATTTTCCGAAATTTAACAGGCAGCTGGAAGTCCTTGGATTACGTTGCGGGATGGTTTATGAAGGCCGCCGAATATTGTCAGCGAACCAATGCGGTGTCTGCTCTTGTGGCTACAAACTCAATTTGCCAAGGTGTTCACGTTCCAATCCTTTGGCCTTTGATTTTCAACACTGGTTGTTGCATACATTTTGCTCATACCTCATTCAAATGGGCTAATCTTGCAAGCCGTAATGCTGGTGTCACAGTTGTTATTGTTGGAATTGGCAACCGCAAAAACGTTACACCCCAACTTTTTTCAAGCGAGCCAAATAGTTTGGGAGTTGTAAAGACTGTCGCAAACATAAACGCTTACTTAGTGGATGGTCCTAACATTGACATCCAGCCCTCAAAGAAATCAATTTCAAACTTGGGATATATGGATTTGGGGAATATGCCAAAGGATGGGGGCAATCTTCTCCTCTCCTTTTCTGAAGCCGAACAGGTTATCAAGCAAGAACCATTTATCCAAAAATTCATTTTTAATTTTGTTGGATCGCAGGAATTCGTAAGAGGGGATATTCGTAGGTGCATTTGGATCGAAGATCGTGATGTAGATGAGGCACAAAGGTCGAGCTTCATCAGCTTGCGAATTGAAGGGGTTAAAAAGATGCGGCTAGAAAGTCCCGCTCAATCAACTCGTGATTTCGCTAGTAAACCGCATAGATTTAAGCAGATACAAGGAAGAAGCAAACAAATTGCCATTGTGATTCCAAAGGTCACGTCGGAAAGAAGACCTTACCTTCCCGTAGGCATCGCGTCGCCGTTCACCATTGTTTCTGATAGTGCATTCGCAATATACGATGCTCCGTTGTGGAATATGGCACTTATTGCATCTCGTTTGCATCTTGTCTGGATTTCAACAGTTTCAGGAAAGCTTGAAACTAGGTATCGATATTCAAACTCAATGGGATGGAACACGTTTCCAGTACCAGTATTAACAGAGAAAAATAAGACAGACCTGATTTGTAGTGCTAACGACATTTTGCTGGCTCGAGAGGAACACTACCCTTCGACTGTCGCTGACTTATATGAGTTAGAAACGATGCCCCTTAACCTCCGTGAAGCGCACGAACGAAACGACGAAGTGCTAGAACGCATTTACATTGGTCGCCTATTTCGAAACGACACTGAGCGTCTTGAGAAACTTTTTGAACTCTACACAAAGATGATCTCAAAAACACCATCTAATAGAAACAAAGCGGCGGTTGAACAATGACTGAAAGAAGAAACATCCCATCTGTTTCCGTATCCTATGCACACAACGGCAAGTCATCTAAGCCTAATGCACTTGGAATGCGTGCAATGCAAGAACGGGCTTATGAACGGCGTGGCGAGCAATACCTGCTGATCAAGTCGCCACCTGCTTCCGGAAAAAGCCGTGCTTTGATGTTCATTGCCTTAGACAAGCTTGAAAACCAAGGGCTTAAGCAAGCAATCGTTGTTGTGCCTGAGAAGTCTATCGGTGCCAGCTTCAACGACGAACTTTTAACTAAACAGGGCTTTTGGGCAGACTGGGTAGTGCAGCCTAAGTGGAACCTGTGCAATGCACCGGGTGAAGACGGCGGCAAGGTGAACTCGGTCGGTGTGTTTTTGGCAAGCAAGGACAAGTTGCTGATCTGCACCCACGCAACATTTCGATTTTCTGTTGAGAAATTCGGCATTGAAGTGTTTGACGACCGTTTGATAGCCGTTGACGAGTTTCACCACGCATCGGCCAATCCTGACAACAAGTTGGGTGCTTACCTTGGTCAGATGATTGCCCGTGACAAGGTACACATCGTCGCAATGACCGGATCATATTTCAGGGGTGACACCGAAGCAGTTTTGGCACCGCAGGATGAGGCAAGGTTTGACACCGTCACCTACACCTACTACGAGCAGCTCAACGGCTACGAGTTCCTGAAAGAACTCGACATTGGATATTTCTTCTACTCCGGCTCTTACGCAGATGACATCCTGAAAGTGCTGGATCCAGATGAAAAAACCATCATTCACATTCCAAATGTCAATTCACGCGAAAGCACGAAAGACAAGATCAAGGAAGTCGATCACATCATCCACGAGTTAGGGGAATGGCAGGGCGTTGAAAAGGACACTGGTTTTCAGTTGGTGAAGACGGCAGAGGGTAAAGTCCTTCGTATTGCTGACTTGGTCGATCCAGACAACCAAGCCCAAATCCAAGCAAGCCTTCGTTCTTCCAAGATCAAGACTGATCGTGACTATGTAGACATCATCATCGCTTTGGGAATGGCCAAAGAGGGCTTTGATTGGATTTGGTGCGAGCACGCGCTGACAGTCGGTTATCGGTCAAGCCTGACTGAAATAGTCCAGATCATTGGCCGCGCAACACGAGACGCACCTGGTAAAACAAAGGCACGTTTCACTAACCTGATCGCCGAACCCAATGCAACGGAGCAGGCCGTCACTGAAGCAGTCAACGACACGTTGAAGGCCATTGCAGCCAGTCTGCTGATGGAGCAGGTACTTGCACCGCGTTTTGAATTCAAGCCCAAAAATCCGGGCAATGCACCAGCAGAGGGCTTTGACTATGGTGATGCCGGTTACCAGCCAGACAAATGCAATGTTGGCTTCAATCACGACACAGGGCAGTTTCAGATCGAAATAAAGGGTTTAACAGAACCCAAGAGCACTGAAGCTGTGCGTATCTGTCGGGAAGACTTAAACGAAGTTATTGCAACTTTTGTGCAAGACAAGACGACCATAGAGCGTGGTCTGTTTGATGCTGAATTGGTCCCAGAAGAGCTAACCCAAGTGCGGATGGGGAAAATCATTAAAGACAAGTTCCCCGAACTGGATAAAGAAGATCAGGAGGCAGTGCGTCAACACGCAATTGCCGCACTCAACATTACGCAGCAGGCAAAGCAAATTGCCTTGAGCGACATTGCCGACGGAAATAATGACCCCGCCGTTAACACTGCACTTATTGACGGTGTTCGTAAGTTTGCGATGGATGTCAGGGAGTTGGATATTGACCTCATTGATCGAATCAATCCGTTCAGCGAGGCATATGCCATCTTAGCCAAGACGATGAGCGAGGACAGTCTCAAGCAAGTTGCTGCGGCCATTACCGCCAAGCGTACGAGCTTGACTCCAGAAGAGGCCAAAGAGCTTGCCATTCGAGCTGTCAAGTTCAAGAAAGAACGTGGACGATTACCGGCAATCAGCTCAATGGACGCTTGGGAAAAACGAATGGCAGAAGGTGCCGCGGCGTTTGTTCGTTTCAAGGATGAAGGGCGTTATGACTGATTTAGATGACTTGCGCTCGGAGCTGGACGACTTTGCTCAGCCTGCAAAGAAGGGTGGCAAAAGTGCGTTTGAGGAACGTGTTATCGCCGGTTTTGAAGAAATCCAACGCTTTGTAGATCAACACGGACGTGCACCGCAGCACGGCGAAGACAAGGACATCTTTGAACGTATTTACGCTGTACGGCTTGACCAGATACGCACACAAGAGATTTGCAGAAGCATTGTTTTATCAATCGACCATCAAGGCTTGTTGAGTGGCGCTGAACTTGCCCATACTGCGACCGTGATGCCGATGGACGATGATGAGTTGCTGGCCGAACTTGAAGGCGTGGGTGTTAAATCTGGACTGTCAGAGTTGCGCCACGTTCGATCAACTGCCGAAATTCAGGCTGCTGAAGAAATTGCTGGCCGTGAGAAGTGCAAGGACTTTGACAGCTTCCAACCCCTGTTCAAAAAAGCAAAGAATGAACTTGCTTCGGGTGAGCGGCAGACACGTCCCTTTGGCAAAGAGGTCAGTGTTGAGATTGGCAATTTCTTCATCCTTAGCGGCCAGTTGGTTTTCGTTGCTGAAGTTGGTGAAAAAATTAGGGCACCAAATGGCGAGAGTGATGCCAGACTTCGTGTGATTTACGACAATGGCACTGAAAGCAATTTGCTGCGCCGATCACTTCAACGAGCACTATACAAAGACGAAGCAGGTCGGCGTGTGACGGACCCTGATGCTGGACCGTTGTTTAGCGATACTCCTGAAGATGATGACATCGAGAGCGGCACAATTTATGTGTTGCGAAGCCTATCAGATCACCCATACGTGGCGGAGCATCGCCAGTTGATGCACAAGATCGGAGTGACAGGGGGCAAAATTGATACACGTATCAACAATGCCGAAAACGAAGCCACATATCTGTTGGCAAAGGTTCAGGTAGTTGCAAGCTACAAGCTATTTGGCATCAATCGAACCAAGCTTGAATATCTCTTCCATCGACTGTTCGCACGTGCACAACTTGACCTCGTCATTCACGATCGGTTCGGGCATCCCGTAAAGCCAAAAGAGTGGTTTCTGGTTCCGCTGCAGGTGATTGATGAAGCCGTTAGGCGAATCAGGGATGGATCAATTACGGATGTCACATATGACCCAAAGACAGCAAGTCTTGTCTTTGTTGGCAAAATATGAGAGCGCCAAAGATGACTGAATTGATTAATTCTTTAGTCACACCAGCAGTTTCGACTGTAGCTGGATTGTTAGTGAGAAACCGGAATGAAGGCTTGTAGGGCTGCGCCGTACATCAACACCAACCGTTGCTTTTCCGCGACCGCCGATAGGCGCCAGCAAAACCAAAGGAAAACAGTGAAAACATTGGTCTGTGCTGTAACCAGTTGATCCATATAGAAACCGACCACTTTGCCAGGACGATCTAAAGAGGTTGCTCAGACCGAATCAAAGAAAACACACTACAGCTCTGTTTAACTTTGATCCCGGAAAGAGCATCATGTCCCAAGCAAAAACATTGACCCCGCAGGAACTGCGTCGCGTGCTGGACTACGTTGCAACACGCAAACACGCCGCTCGCAATAGAGCCGCCCTGATGATGACGCATTTGGCTGGTATGCGTGTTGGTGAAGTTGCTGCACTACGCATAAGCGACGTTTTGGATGCCGATGGTTCAGTCCGCAACGAAATCCGTCTTGATGCGGAACAGACCAAGGGCAACTTTGCGCGTGTCGTGTTCGTCAGCGACAAGCTACGCAAGGAGTTGACCAAATACTTGTCGCTGTACCGCCCGATCAACCAAGAGCAGAAACTTTTCTACACGCAGAAACGGATGAAGGAAGGATTTGACGCGAACACACTGACGCAGCACTTCTGGCACCTGTACCGCGCAGTCGGCATCGAGGGTGCTTCAAGTCATTCCGGTCGCAGGTCGTTCATTACAAACCTTGCCAGTAAAGGCGTCGGCGTTCGTGTGCTGATGTCCCTTGCCGGTCACAGGAACATTTCGACGACACAGGCCTACATTGATGTCAACGATAACCAGAAGCGTGCAGCGGTTGAACTGGCTTGAACCGTTGACGACAACTACTGTGGAAGCACAGCCAAGCGATAGACACCGTTTCTCTCAATAACAGTCAGTCCATGCTCGACATGTAGGTGTCGCAGATGTTCGTTCACTCCTCCTCTGTGCATCAGCATCTGTGCCTTGGTTGTCCCCCATAACAATGCGACATCGATCGCAGCATTGCCGCCACGGTGTTCAAGCCAATTCGGTACAGCAGTTGGAGAAGGTTCGCCATTGGCGACTTCGGCGAGCAATGCAACTGTATTCTGCCGATCATCAGGAATGTTCCGATTGAATGTCATTGAAACCTGCAAGTTGTTGTAAGTTCAACATCATTGTCGATACATTCAACAACCAGGTCAATCAACACTCACATGGTTGCAGGTCAGTTCTCCGTATATCTAGATAGGCTGAGATATCGGCGAGATAGTTCTCAGTAACATGAGGTTCAGTTGTCGTTGGGCGGCACGTCAGATCTGCTTCTTGCTCTTCTTCGTAGCCTTCACCTTCGGCACAAACTTGTGCTCCAGCACACTGCCAGCCTCAATCAGTCGTCTTGTTTGATACCAGCATAAGCGGCCGCCACTTGCTCTGGTGTCAATGCACCTGCATTTCGCATTGATTCAGCCCGCTCTCGTTCTGAGTCAATTTTGGTGAAGATTGCAACGGTCCGAGCTGCAGCCCGATTGGGTTTCAAATGTGCGTAGATCATCGTGCTCTGGATATTTTTGTGCCCGAGCATTTCCTTTACTTCTTCCAGCGCCATGCCAAAGTGCAGCAATCGGGCAGCAAAAGTGTGGCGGAAAGTGTGCGGTGTGACGCTACCGTCGACTTGGCTGAGCTTGGCACGCTTGACGGCAGCTCGAAACCATGTGACTGCACATTGCTTGCCCACATGCCGTGGATAGATGTGATCGCCATCTGGGTCTGCGCTCCTTCTGCGCCTGAGCATCTCGGCCAATCGCGGAGCCATAGTGAGGGTAGTGTCGTTGCCACCTTTTCCGCGACGAACGAATATGGTGCCTTGATCAAAGTTCACTTGGCTCCAGGTCATATCTGCCGCTTCATGCCACCGCGCACCGGTGTGGCTCAACTGCAAGCAGATGTCCCTGTTTTCATCCATGAACTTGTCGTTCTTGGCATTCTTGCGTTTGTAGTCAATCGCCTTGCTGTCCATCGCGGCAAAGAATCTTGCTTCTTCCTCTACCGTCAGCCATCTGATTTTGCTCTTGACACCTGTTATGCCCTGCATCTTTTTGCACACCGCATAGCTGTGCTTGATGCAGTAATTGACCATGGCATTGAAGTAGCGCACGGTCAGTGCGTTGGTTGACTTCTTGTAGCCTTCCTCCGTTCGCTTGTCGATCACCTCCAGCAACTGAGCATTGGTCACTGCATGGAGGTAACTGTTGGGCAGTGCCTTGAACGGGTTCGTCTGATAGACAGCGTTGTTGTGGCTTTTCAAGCCCTTGCGTGACTTCTGGAACTGGTCTATCGCATCGTGCAGTTTTATCGGCTTTAACTTGCCAAGAACCACTTGCTCGACCAACTCGCTTCTGCGCTTGTCTCGCAGTCGTTCCGCTTCGCGTCTGTTGCTCGTGTGTGCGGACTCGGCGACGCTGATCCCGCGCACAGTAAAGCGCAGATGCCAAATATTGCCACGCAGCAATATGCCGTCGTAGTTGGTTTTGCTGGGCGTTTTAGCTGTTGACAAGAAAATTTCCCGCACAAAGCTGTGACGAATTTGTCACTATTTTTGCTTTTAATGTACGGTATAGAAATACTCTGGACAAGCGGTTTTTTAGCTGGAAAAAGTGGAATTTTGTGACACGAAAATTGGGGATAGCGCAAGAGTAGTGTTTTGCGTTTGCCTCCAATATTGCTACTTTTTGAAACGCAGCAAACACGGGGCTTTTAGCTGTAGTATTTACTAACTTTCATGTATAATTTTTATACATGGTAGTCCTCTACATGGCTCCGAAACAAAAAAGGCAAAGCCCGCCGGAGCAGCGGGCCTTGCGTGCATTTTAGCGGGTCAATCGAAGGTCTCGAAGCAGGCCTGCAGCCGCTCCAGGTAATGGCGCTTGCGTGCGTCGTCGATGAAGCTGGCCTCAAAGCTGTTGCTCGCCAGTTGCCAGGCGTGCTGCGCTGTCAGGCCGAGCGCTTTGAAGGTCTGCGTGAAGTTCTCGTTGACGTAGCCGCCAAAATAAGCCGGGTCATCCGAATTGAGCGTGGCCACAATGCCGGCTTCGAGCATTTGACGCACGCTGTGCTGCTGCAGCGTTGGAAAGACCCGCAGCTTCAGGTTGGAAAGCGGGCACACCGTCAAGGGGATGCGCTCACGCGCCAGCCTTGCCATCAGCGCCGTGTCCTTCACCGCCTGCACACCGTGGTCGATGCGTTCGACCTTGAGCACGTCGAGCGCGCTCCAGATGTATTCCGGCGGCCCCTCCTCGCCGGCGTGCGCCACCAGCCGAAAGCCCAGAGCGCGGGCACGCGCAAAGACGCGCGCAAACTTTTCCGGCGGATGCCCGAACTCGCTCGACGCCAGGCCAACTCCGAGCAACAAGTCGCGCTGCGGCAGGACCTGTTCCAGGCACTCAAACGCTTCATGCTCGCTGAGGTGGCGCAGAAAGCACAAAATTAGGCCGGTGCTGATCCCGAACTCGGCACGGGCATCGACACAAGCCCGGTGCAGGCCGCTGATCACGACATCGGCGCTCACGCCATGACCGGTATGGGTCTGCGTGTCGAAGAATATCTCGGCGTGCAGCACCCTGTCGGCGGCAGCGCGCGCCAGGTAGGCATGCGCCATGTCGTAGAAATCCTGCTCGGTACGCAGCACCAGGGTGCCAGCATGGTAGATATCGAGAAAGCTCTGCAGATCGTCGAACACATAGGCACTGCGCAGCGCCGCAACATCCGGGTAGGGCACGACAAGACCATTGCGCTGCGCCAGCGCAAACACCAGCTCCGGCTCGAGTGAGCCCTCGATGTGCATGTGCAGTTCCGCCTTGGGCATCAGGCGCAGCAACGCAGGCAAACGATCGGGTTCCAGCGGTTTGACTTTGAACATGGGCGTAGCCTCGTGTATCGATGAATGTGGCACCGGCCTTCATTGTGCCCAAAGCGACTCCCACTTCGGGGCACAATGGTTTCTTCTGCCCCAACGCAAGCCACACATGAACCCAGCCAAAAGCAGCGAACTGAATCGCTTTTTCGAACAGCACGGTATCCGTGACGTCGAATGCATCTTTGCCGATGTCTCAGGTTACCCGCGCGGCAAACTGATGCCGGCGTCCGCCTTTGCCGCCGGTGGTGAGTTGCGCATTGCGCAAGCGATCCCGATGCAAGCCGTCACCGGCGACTACTCGGATGACGCGATCTTTCCACAGTCCGACCCCGATCTGCGCCTGGTACCCGACTACAGCACGCTCAAGCGCTCGCCCTGGTCGAGCGTGCCACGCGCGATGGCGATTCACGACTGCATCGAACTCGACGGCACGCCCTGCGTTTTTGCCGGACGCTCGCTGCTCAAGACCGTGCTGGCACGCTACCAGGCGCAAGGTTTGACGCCCGTGGTCGCGCCCGAAATCGAGTTCTACCTGACAGCGCCCAACACCGACCCTAACCAGTCTCTGCTGCCACCCGCCGCGCGCAACGGCCGCACAGAGGCAGGGCAATCCGCGTTCAGCCTGAACATGCTCAACGAACTCGCGCCCTTCTGGGACGCGTTTCGCAGCGCCCTGGATACGCTGGGCGTGCGCGCCGACACCTGGATCCATGAAGTCGGTCCAACCCAGTACGAGATCAACCTGCAGCATGGCGACGCACTGGCAGCAGCCGATCAGGCCTTTTTGTTCAAGTACGCGGCCAAGGAAGTCGCGATCCAGCACGGTCTCAATGCCGTCTTCATGGCAAAGCCCATCGCCGGCGCTGCCGGCAGTTCCATGCATTTGCACCAGAGTGTGCTAGACACCAGCGGCCACAATATCTTCAGCAAGGAAGACGGCACACAGAGCGCGCGCTTTGGGCATTTCATCGCGGGGCTGCAGAGCTACGGCACCGACCTGATGCTGATCTTTGCGCCTTTCATCAACTCCTACCGGCGCTTTGTCAAGCTCAGCCAGGCACCGATCAACCTGAACTGGGCCTACGACAATCGCACCACCGGTTTGCGCATTCCGCACAGCGCAGCAGCAGCGCGGCGGGTTGAGAACCGCATCGCCGGGGCTGATGCCAACCCCTATCTGGCGATCGCCGCCTCACTCGCTGCCGGTCTGGCCGGCATGGACGAAGCCCTTATGCCCGATGCACCGCTGTCCCCCGTCGACAACGCCTATGAGCTCGGGCACGCGCTGCCGCGCAGCTACCTCAGCGCGCTCGACAAAATGCAACACAGCGCGGCTGCGCGGCGCCTGCTGGGCGATGCGTTTGTGACCGGCTACTGCGCCGTCAAGTCCCTGGAGTACGAGAGTTACCTCAACGAGATCAGCGCCTGGGAACGCCGCTTCCTGCTGCCGCAGGTGTAGGTCAGAATCTCTCCTGCCATTGCGACGCGTCATGGCCCCCCAACTTGTCATGCCGGACTCCGATCCGGCATCCATGCGACGCGCAGCACTGGATCCCGGATCAAGTCCGGGATGACAAATTCAAGAAATAGAACTGTCACAATTTGCCCGTGTCGCGATAAGCAAAACGGAGGAGAAACATCATGCGCAAAATTCTGAAATGGTTTGCCATCGGACTGCCGGTCCTGATCCTTCTCGTCCTGGGCGGCGGCTACCTGTACCTGCGCGCAGCCGGGCAGCCGCAGGTCGATGGCAACATGAAACTGGTCGGCCTGAGTGCGCCGGTCACGGTCTTGCGTGACGAACTGGGCATTCCCTACATCTTTGCCGGCAATACACCCGACCTGATCCGTGCCCAGGGTTTTGTCACGGCGCAAAACCGCTTGCTGCAAGCCGAACTGTTCCGCGCTACCTGGCGCGGCGAACTCGCCGCCAGCTTTGGCCCCGATGCCCTGCCCTCGGACATCCGCATGCGCGTGCTGGGTATCAGCCGCAATGGTGAGCGTCATGCCGGCAAACTGAACGCGCAAGCCCGCGCCTACCTGCAGTATTACGCCGACGGTATCAATGCCTACATCGCGAATTACCCAGCCGATCACCCGATCGAGCTCAAACTGGCCGGCCTCAAACCCCGGCCCTGGAGCGTTACCGACCTGGTCACGCTGGTTCACTACATCCACTACACGCACTCGACCAATTTCAAAGCCGAGGTCGTCGCGCAAAAGCTGATGGACAAGCTCGGTCTGGAACGGGCCCGCGAGATCTTCCCGCTCACGGTCAACCCGGACTGGTCAGCCCAGGCCAAAGACAAGGCGCTGGCCGCACTGCAGCACGCGCCCGGCGCAACGCCAAACAACTGGGCACAGCTGGACGTCCAATGGTCGGATCTAAGCGTGGCGCCGGAAACACTCAACCACCAGGGCCTGGGCTCGAACAACTGGGCGGTTGGCCCCTCGCGCTCGGCATCGGGCAAGGCCATGGTCTCAAACGACCCGCACCTGGACAGCCGTATCCTGCCCGGCAACTGGCACCCGGTTGGCCTGTTCACACCGGAGATTCAGGCCGTGGGCGGCGCCCTGCCCGGCATGCCCGGCATTCTGATCGGCCGCACCAAACATGTGGCTTTTGGCGTCACCAATGCCTACGGCGACGTGCAGGATTTGTATGTCGAAACGCTGGACCCGGCTGACCCCACGCACTATCTCGATGGCGGCAAGAGCCGGCCCTTTGACATCGTGAGCGAGACCATCCGCATCAAGGATAAAGCAGCGCCCAACGGCGTGCGTGAACAGGTGCTCAAAGTTCGCTACACCCAGCGCGGCCCTGTCATCAGCGACCACTCCGGCCTCGGGCCCAAGGGCGACAAGCTGCTGGTGCTGCGCTCCACTGACGCCGAAGTACTGGCGCCGGTGATCGGAAACGAAGGCCTGTTGACCGCACCCGACGCCGCCGCCTTTGACCGCGAGGTGCAGAAGATCGACCTGATGATGTTTAACTTTGTATTCGCCGATGACCAGGGCAATATCGCGCACCGCGCCAGCGGTGCCGTGCCGATTCGCGCCGGTGCCGATGGCGGCTATCCGCGTCTGCCGGCCAAGGACGGCAGCGACGACTGGACCGGCTTCATCCCGAAAGACCGTATGCCGGGCATGCTCAATCCGGCGCGCGCCTGGGTCGGCACCGCCAACAACGACACCCGAGCCGAAGGCTATCCCTGGTACTACACCAATTACGTCTCGCCCAACTACCGCTACCGCCGCATCGGCCAGGTGCTGGGTGACGCGCAGAAGATGAGCGTCGATGACCACTGGAAGCTGATGCACGACAACCGCAACCTGCAAAGCGACGTGCTGCGCGGCCCCATGGTTGCCGCTTTGAGAGCCGAACCGGCGCAACGGGATTTGGCCGAGATGCTGGAGAAGTGGGACGGCGTCGACCGCGCCGAACAGGCCGCA
>CAITXW010000109.1 GCA_903896425.1 uncultured beta proteobacterium
GGACCCCATGCCGATGTGGTTGCTTGGCGGCGCAACAATGCTGAATCCGATGGCGGCAATAGCGTAGTTGCCCGCGTTGGTCGTGCTGTGGCACTGCACGCAGTTGGCCGTGGTGGATGGTGCGTTGGCGTGGATGTCGGCAATGCTGGGCATGACCGAGAAGTCGCTCGTGGTGTGGCAGGCACTGCAAATGGCGCCGACTGCAGTCGGAATGTGATTGGGCGGTTTGATGACGTTACTGGGATCAAACGAATAGCCGGCATGGCAATCGGCGCACTTGCCAGCGGCCGGGTGCGACGCGTCAGCCACGTTGAATTGCCCAGCCATGACTTGCGGTCGGGTCTGAAATCCCCGATAGCCATTGATCGGGTACTGGTTCATGCTCATCCACACCGAATTGGTTTCGTGGCATGACTCGCAACTGGCCGTCGTTCCGGCATGGATCGCAGCAGCCGAGGGCGCTGGCTGCATAAAGCCGGTCCCAGGACCCGTCGCTTTGATCGCCACAGGCGACATCAACCCAGCGGGTGTCGAAAGCGCATGACAACTTTCGCATTTGCTTGAGGTCGGCAAATGTGAATCTGGCCCCGGCTGGCTTGAACTGGGCATGACAACAATGCTGCCGACACCATAAAACGTGCTGCTGCTCACATTGGCGCCATGACAAGCGTCACAACCGCTGGTGATGCCGGAATGATTCATTTGCCCACCGGCAAACGATTGGAACCCCCCGCTTACGGCCGCTTCGTGACAACTGTTACACCCCAGTTTCCCAGTATTTGGCAGATGGTTGCTGGGCATGCCCTTGGCACGCAAGTTATCGTGACAGGTCGCGCAAGGGAAGCCTGCAAAAGACGAAACAGACGCGTGATCGAATCGCACAGCCGGCAGGAACGCAACTGTGCTGTGGCAGGAACCACAATTTATGCTGGTCGGGATATGCGTTGCCGGTTTGCCACGGACATGGATACCATCGTGACAGGTTTGACAAGTGCCTTCCTGCACCATGACATGGCTGAAAACAATCCCGGAAAAACTGGGTGATGACGGCGCATGGCAACTGTCGCAGGCGGCGCTAACCGGGATGTGTTTGACCGATCTGGCCAAAGCCCCGCGCGGATTGTTTTGGGCGTGGCAGGTGGCACACTCCTTCGGGGTTCCCTTGAATATTTCACTCAGATGGCAGGTCTCGCAGCGCACCGTCTGATGCGGACCTCTCAACTCAAATCCGGTACTCGAATGGTCAAAGGCGACTCCCGACTGCTGCGCATGGGCGCCGCTGATGCAAAACACCATCAGTAACACACAGGCTGCCCAGCTTCGGGCTGCGCCCATAACCCGCTTCAAACTCTTCATGCTAGCAGTGCGTGAATCCGCTGGTCATCGCAAACCTGTCCATTGCGGCGGTGCGCTCGGCAGATTGGGATTCATGGGCGCAGGGCAAAACACGCCTGAAGATCAGCAAAAAGTCATGCCGTCGACTGCCAGAGGCTAGCTTCATAGTTCCTACTCCAGTCCTGGAAATTAGTATTGTCATTGATCAATGACAATGTTATTTTTTTGTAAAGTCACCCCTGAGGCTTGATTATGAACCAGCTGTCTATATTTCGCTGGACCCAGCCTTGTCCAATGAGGTGTGAGCCTGAAGTCGACACGTATTTCCACCCAAATATGAGCCTGAGCGCGGATTTCAGCCGCTGAACTGGTGCCTTGATCATCTAAGGATGGTGATCAACATGGATGAGGCAAAGCTGCGTAC
>CAITXW010000110.1 GCA_903896425.1 uncultured beta proteobacterium
ACTGGTTGCCAGTTGGAGCAGTCACCCTCAACCCCGAGCGCGACAGCGTCATCCGAGACTACTCGGCCGACAAGCCTATTCAGCAGTTGGCTGCATGAATGAGGCGACAACTACCTTGACGCGCGCCGGCGCGGTTGCAGGCTTTCACCGCCATAGGGGAAATGACCATTGGCCAGCAATGTCTCTGCAGAATCTGCGCTTCGTCAGTTCTCGTTTGTATTGAATCAATTCGTGACTTCGATAAACGTCACAACGAAATCCTGTTGCACTTGTTCGGCAGTGAATTTGATTTTGTTGCCTGGCCTAAGGGAGTTGAGAATTTTGGGGTTTTTAACGCTGAATACCATTGTCATGGCCGACATGCCGAGGTTTGGTATCGGGCCGTGCTTAAGCAAGACTCGCTTTTCCTTTAAATAGACCTTCATAACCTCCGCAGTGGCCAGCGCATTGCTTTCGGCAGTGGCATTAGCTGGCCAGATTGCAGGCCGACCTGAAGCATGCGTCTGCGCCTGAACGCCGGAACATAAACAGGCTAGCGCCGAAACGACGGCAACTGCATGTGAAATGACCATCTGTGCATTGAACCATGAATCCATCGCGGCTTGCTCTCGGCCTCTGAAATAATTTGCAGCGGCATCACTGATGCAGGGCGCATGTTGTAGTTTGGAGAATACCCAAACACCCATACCGAATGCCGGCTCGCTTCAACCCGCTTGCAGATGGTCACTTCGTTTTCGTCGGTATCGGAGAAATGTGCTTGCGGCATCACGAAAATGGTGTCCGCAACGCGCTCGCGATCATTGCCTGAGCTTGTGACGCGATGCCCCCCGATTCACATCAGGCCCAAGGAGGCAGACCGTGTCACAGCCACGCCCACAATATAGGACACGGCAGCCAGTGCCGCCAAAAAGGATCTGAATTGCAGTACGCCACTGACGCCACGGCGCAAAGCTATCTTTCCCAAACCAATATACAGGAGCAAGGCAACAACCTTGGCAGTTAGCCATGTATGTGCAATGGGGTACTGGTGGCTCTGCCAGGCCAGAGTGATCGCAGCGCCAAGCAGCAGCGTGTCAATCAGATGCGGCGCTATGCGCAGCCAAACCCACCGGCGCCAGGGCCATCCTGCTGTCTGCATAACTCCACGTACAACAAACAAGGTGATGCTTACTATTGCACAGACGATATGCACATGCCGTACTAGGATGTAGTTCATCATCGAAATCCTACTCCGTCCTGTATACGGTTTACGAGAGGTGGCCTGGCGGTAAGCGGGAGCCGTCTCGATGGGGATGAGAAAATGCGCATTTACAAAATGAAGTGGATGTTGCCGTGCCCAAGCTTGAAAATTTGCCCCTGGCTAAACATGATTTTGAAGTACTGGCTGATTTCCGCTACCAGATTCGGAAATTTTTGCGATTCAGCGAGAAAGTTATACACGAGCAAGGCATAACATCCTTGCAGTATTTGTTGCTGCTCCAGATCAAAGGCTATCCAGGCCGGGACTGGGCAACGGTTGGCGAACTAGCGGAACGCCTTCAGTCGCACCACCATGGCGTGGTCGCCCTGATTTCGCGCTGTGAAAGCTTGGGCCTTGTCGTACGTCAGCGGTCAGATGAGGACCGGCGTCGCATTGAAATTCATTTACTCAAGAAGGGTGAAAAAATGCTCGACAAACTCGCGCGTCTGCACCAAGCGGAGTTGTTGTCCCGACCTGGCAGCTTCGTCGTACCTGACATAAAGATGTTTCAGCTTGAATAGTGAGAGTGGTGTGCGCGCGCAGCGGTATTTTTAGGGCCGCTGTTTACCGAAATCGCCTCCGGTCTGTGCGGCCTCAATAACTCGAAGAGGCTTAGCCGTTTCCCTGTCGGTAGTGCTCGCGCCGACGTTCTTCCCAGACAAACTCTTCCAACGCCGGATCCATAGCGTTTCGGGAAGAAATGATGCCGATGAGGCCCTCATTCTCGATGACGGGTAAATGGCGAAAGCCGTTCTCGTGCATGAGCAGCATGGCGTGACCGTAAGACTTCTCGGGACCAATGGTGATAGGTTGCGCGGTCATCACCTCCTGAAGTGGTGTCGTTTTGGGATCCAAGCCCTGCGCGGTGACGCGAAATACGGCATCCCGCTCGGTAAAGATACCGATGAGACAACCATCGGCCGTGACAAGGACGGCGCCGACATTCCGGGTTTGCATCAATCTGCAGGCATTGCTGACGGTCTCGTCCGCTGTAGCCGTGAGAAATTTTTTCGGTTCGATCACATTTCGAATACTCTGACTGAACATAAGCGTCCTCGTGCTGAAAACAAAGTGTCTTGATCAAGCAGGGCAGCAATAGGTCAGTTGCCGCCGCCCCCATGCTTCAACCCTGCGACTTTGCGTTGTCGTTTGGGTTTACCCGCCTTGACCGTGCAAATATATCATCTTATGATGCAATTGTAACGGGCAACTATTGCCGACATGGGTCTGAGGACGCCGCAGCAGCGACGCACAGAACTTGCACCTGACTCTTTCAGGCTTCGTCAGCCCTCGGGCCTAGCGATCCATTCCTGATTTGGTCGGGAACGTGCAAATTTCTTAAGACACATGAAGGAAATGGAGCGTGCTTTCAGAGAAAGTCGAACCGCGCTGCGAGTTGACCTTCGACGGCGGCCTTCTATATGAAACAAGGAGATTTACTATGTCGCAAAGCAACGATCCGGGCGCAGCACATGTTGTGACCGAGGATTCCAACGAGCCAGTGCCGTTCATGCAGCAGTTGCTGGACAACCCGTTCATTCTTCTTTTCCTCGGCGTCATGGTGCCAATGCTGGTCTACACGCTGTGGGGTGTGATCGACATCCTCACCGTACCGCTTGCCAAGTAGCCGCGGTTCTTCGAACCCTGATTCAAACGCGCATAAAAGGAGACCCTCACAATGAGCGCCATATTGCCCCCTGCTGAACGACTGTGGTGGAAACATCCACTGGACCGTGTTGAAGGTACCTGGATCGTGATTGCACTTGTGTGGTGCCTGACCATGTTTGCCATGATGGTCGGCTGGCACGTCTGGGGTAAGCAAAACCTCTCGACGGAAACCTATAAAACCACGCCTGAAAAATTCACGCAAAAGGCACAGGCGGTGGTGGACAAGTACACCGTCCGCACTGAGTCGTACAAGAACGCGGGCGGTCAGGATGAAAAGATTCCGGTCGTCGCCCCCCCGCCCGGAAGCGACGTCTATCTGGTTGCGCGTCTGTGGAATTTCTGGCCGATTATCGAGTTTGAAAAAGACAAGACCTATCGCCTGCACATCACGTCGCTGGACTACAACCACGGCTTTTCACTGCAACCGGCCAACATCAATATCCAGATCGTGCCTGGCTACGAGCATGTGGTGAAGGTCACGCCCAACCAGGCCGGCACCTACTCGGTTGTTTGCAACGAATACTGCGGCATCAACCACCACACCATGGTGGGTCGCATTTACGTGAAATAAGGTGGCACACATGACAACAACAACTTACCGGACCTGCCCTCGTTCAGGCCTGCAATTCGAATCACAGGCCGAAAAGCTGATGATCGTCAACGCCTTTGTGGCGGTTGTGGCGCTTCTGGTCGGCGGCATCCTGGCAATCGGGGTGGTACTCACGCGCTGGCCTGCCGTGCATTGGCTCGGGGCCGATACCTTCTACATGGTGCTCACCGCGCACGGCATTGACATGCTGATCTTCTGGATCATCTTCTTTGAAATCGCTGTTCTGTACTTTGCTTCCTCGACGCTGCTGCGGTGTCGACTGGCCACACCCAAGGTGGCTTGGGCTGCCTTCGTGCTGATGCTGGTGGGTGCCGTGACCAACAATATCGCCGTGTTCCAGGGTGGCTCGAGTGTGATGATGACCTCCTATGTGCCGATGATGGCCTCACCCTGGTTTTATCTGGGGCTGATCCTGTTTGCTGTCGGTGCGTTGATCGCCTGCTTTGTGTTCTTTGGCACGCTGGTCGTGGCCAAGCGCGACAAGACCTATCAGGGTTCGGTGCCGCTGGTGACCTTCGGTGCCATCACGGCGGCGATCATCGCGGTTTTCACGATTGCCTCGGGTGCCATCATCCTGATCCCGACCTTCCTGCTGTCGGTCGGCATCATCAAGGAGGTTGACCCTCTGATCTACCGCACCATCTGGTGGGCATTCGGTCACTCTTCACAGCAGATCAACGTCGCCGCCCATATCTCCATCTGGTACGCGGTTGCCGCCATTGCCTTCGGCGCCAAGCCGATGTCCGAGCGGGTCAGCCGCGGCGCCTTCCTGCTCTACATCCTGTTCCTGCAACTGGCCAGCGCGCATCACCTGCTGGCCGACCCGGGCGTCAGCACGGCGTGGAAAGTTGTCAACACCAGCTACTTCATGTACTTCGCCGTGCTGGCTTCGATGATCCATGGTTTGACGATTCCCGGCGCGATCGAGGTTGCGCAGCGCGCCAAGGGCTACAACAACGGACTGTTTGAGTGGCTGCGCAAGGCTCCCTGGGGCAACCCGGTATGGTCTGGCGTCTTCATCTCGATCATCGGCTTCGGCTTCCTGGGCGGCATTTCCGGCGTCATGATGGGAACCGAACAGCTCAACATGATCATCCACAACACGGTCTATGTGCCGGGTCACTTCCACGCCACCGTAGTGGTCGGCACAACGCTGACCTTCATGGCGCTGACCTTCTTCCTGATCCCGGTGTTGTTCAAGCGTGAAATGATCAATCCGGCCCTGGCCAAATGGCAGCCTTATCTGTTTGGCTTCTCGATGTACTTCTTCTGCCTCGTGATGATGGGTGCCGGCACCCTGGGCGTTTCGCGGCGCCATTGGGACATGAGCTTTGGCGGTGCAGGCATGGCCTACGAGTGGCCGGGTGCAGCCTACCTGATGATGGGTCTGGTTGGTATCGCTGGGGTGGCCGCCATCGCCGGTGGTGCCATCTACATCTACATCACGGTCGGGTCCCTGTTGTGGGGCAAGAAGCTTGCCGGTGGTGACGTCAGTGCCAAGTTCACGCCAATTCCACCCACAGCGCCAACCGCCGTCGCGCAGAGCTACGGCTCGGCCGGCTTCGCAGCACCGGGGACTTTCGCGCTGGCGATGGTCTTTCTGGTTTCTTTCATCCTGTACTACTTCATCAACTGGAAATATTTGTCGCAAGTTTGGGGCTTGAGCTGATTCGATGGCGGGGGCGCGCATGCCCTCGTCTATGAATCTGCTTGAACTCATCTCTGAATATTTTGAACCCCGCATCCAAAACCATGAACAGCACCCCCATACCGCGCACCAGCCTTGCCCGCACCGTGCTGGGCGTGTTCAAGCTGCGCATCGGCTTCATGATCATGATCACCGCTCTGGTCGGTATGGTGGTGTCGACCGGCCCGAGCCCCGGGATTGTCAAAGTACTGGTACTGGCCCTGACGGTCTTGCTGGCTTCGGCCAGTGCTGGCGCCTTCAATCAATACTACGAGCGCGACAGCGACCGCCTGATGGCGCGCACGCGCGGGCGAGCCTTTGTCACCGGCGCTCTGCCGCATACGCCGGCCTGGCTGGTGTTGATCGCGCTGCTACTGATTGTTGCAGTCTGGGCCGCTGCGCACTGGCTTAACCCGAGTGCCGCCATGTTTGTTTTCCTGGGCGCCTTCTTCTACGCCGTGGTCTACACCGTCTGGCTCAAACGTCGCAGTTGGTTGAACATCGTGGTCGGCGGTCTTGCCGGTAGTTTTGCTGTGCTGGCCGGCGCCGCTGCGGTCGACCCGGTGCTCGGTCCGCTGCCGTGCCTGCTGGCAGCGGTTCTGTTTCTCTGGACGCCGCCCCACTTCTGGAGCCTCGCAATAGCCAATCAGGCCGAGTACGAGGCTGCGGGTGTGCCCATGCTGCCGGTGGTGGTGGGCGTGCCGCGCGCTTCACGCATCGTGCTGCTGAGCACGATGGCGCTGGCCATCACCTCGTTGCTACCGATCTTCTTTGGTGCAGGAATCATCCATTTTGTCGGTGCTGCCACGGGCGGCGGCTACTTTGTTTACAAGGCCTGGTTGCTGGCGCGTGCACCTTCGCGCAAAACCGCGATGGGCTCATTTTTCGCCTCCTTGATTCAATTGAGCTTGCTGCTGGTTGCGACCACTCTGGACAGCTTGTTGTGATGGGCATTCAGCCTGAATAACGGTCATGTCTAGTCATCGGGACGCGCAACACCAGAGGGCGCGTTTATTGTCTTTCAGGAAGTTGCAGGCCTGTTTGGTCGTGGCCTGTGCGTTCGTCTGGTCGAGTGCCACCGCAGCGCCACCCGACATTGGGCTGCAGCCCGGCGCGAGCGGGCTTGACCCGGTCGCGGCCTTGCGCGCCAGCCAGGCGGTGGTCGGCAAGCAGATTGACGATTTCACCTTGCTCGATCGCTCCGGGCGGGCAGTGCGTCTGTCGCAGTACCGCGGCAAGCCCCTGCTGGTGAGCTTTATCTACAGCGGCTGCTTTCAGGTATGCCCGCTGACCACGCGCTCGCTGCAGAGCGCGATCGAGGCCAGTCGCGAGGTCTTTGGAACGCGTCAGTTCAATGTCGTCAGCATCGGTTTCAATCAGCCAGCGGACTCGCCGCAGTCGCTCAAGGCGTTTGCCGCGCAGCACCGTATTGACCAGCCTAATTGGGAGTTCCTGAGTCCGCACGCATCCATCGTGGATGCCTTGACGCGCCAATTTGGATTCAGCTATGCGGCCACTGCGGGCGGCTTCGATCACGTGCTGCAGGTCACCCTGCTCGACGCGCAAGGTCGCATCTATCGTCAGATCTACGGCGAAGCACTCGACGCAGACGCACTCGGCGAGCCGATCAGGCAGTTGCTCAACAGTGCGCCGGTACCGCAGCAGATTCGGCTCGACGATCTGGTCGATCGTATACGCCTGCTGTGCACCGTGTACGACCCAAAAACCGGAACCTATCGCGTCCAATACGGCCTGCTGATCGAGATTGCCGGCGGCGTCACGTTTGCGCTGGCCATGCTCTGGTTCTTTCTGGCCGAATGGCGTGCGCAGCGTCGGGCGCGGCGTCGGCACTCAACTCAACAGCACCATGCTGCCACCTGATTAATGAGCAACCCATCTCCTAAGCCGGGACAGCGCGTGTTTTTTGCCATCGAGCGCGTATTCAATATTTTTTTTGGCGAACGCCTGAACCCGTTCTACCACCTGGGCGCCATCGCCTATTTTCTGTTCTGGGTGGTGACCGGAACCGGTTTGTACCTGTACGCCTTTTTCGAAACCAGCGTTGTCCACGCCTACGGTTCGGTGCAGGCGCTGACACATGGGCAACCCTATGTCGGCGGCCTGCTGCGCAGCTTGCACCGGTATGCCTCGGACGCGCTGGTGCTGGTGATCGTGCTGCATCTTCTGCGTCATTTCATATTTGATCGACACCGCGGATTTCGCTGGTTCTCCTGGGTCTCTGGGGTCGCGATCCTCTGGTTGACCTATGCGTCGGGCATCAACGGCTATATGCTGCCCTGGGACCGACTGGCCCAATTCGTTGTTACGGCGACGACCGAGTGGTTTGATGTGTTGCCAGTGATCGGTGGCTCCATGACGCGCAATTTCATCACCAATGCAAACGTCAGTGACCGGCTGTTCTCTCTTCTCTCGTTTGTCCATATCGGCCTGCCGTTGAGCGTGATGGCCTTGCTCTGGGTGCATACCCAGCGCGTCCCGGCGGCCAAGACCAATCCACCGCGTGGCCTGATGTTGGGCCTGCTGGCCTGCCTGAGCTTGCTGTCCCTGATCAAACCGGCGCTCAGCCAGGCTGGCGCCGATATGGGGACGGTGGTGGCGCGTCTGGAATTCGACTGGTTTTATCTGCCCACCTACGCGCTGATCGGGCACTGGGGTGCGGCCAACACCTGGCTGCTGGTGGGCGGCGCAACTGCGTTGCTGCTGGCGCTTCCCTGGCTGCCGCCGCGTCGCCTGCGCGGTGTCAAGTCCTGGAGCATGGCGGTGCATCCGGATGATCGCATCGTCACCGTGCGTGTCGGTGAAACACTGCTCGACGCGGGCCTGCGCGAGGGCCTGCCGATGCCCTTCGATTGCCGCAATGGCGCCTGTGGCCTCTGCAAGTGCACGCTGCGTCATGGCGAGGTGAAAATGCTGCCGCACCTGGAGTCCGCACTCAGTGCGTCTGAGCGTGCGAGTGGTCAGACGCTGCTGTGCTGCGCCGAACCGCTGACCGAGATCGAGATCGAATACCTGCCACTGCCGGGTGCGCGCGCGGCGCCAATCAGGCAGCATCTGGCGCGCGTCACACGGCTGGAGTTGTTGACCAGCGACGTCATGCGCCTTGACCTGAAAATCGATGGCGGTGCGGCCCTGGCGTTTCATGCCGGCCAGTACATCAACGTGGTACTGGGCGACGGTGCCCGGCGCAGCTTTTCATTCGCCAGCGCACCGCACGCCGCGACCGACATTGAAATGCACGTGCGACGTGTCGAGGGCGGGCGCTTCACGCCGGGCGTTTTCACGACACTGCGCGTGGGCGATTCCTTGCGGATCGAGGGGCCGCTGGGCGCGTTCACCCTGCGCGAGGACAGTGAGAAGCCGATTCTTTTTGTTGCCGGTTCAACCGGCTTTGCACCCGTCAAGAGCATGCTTGAGCATGCATTCCACTGCGGCCTGAAGCGCGACATGGTGCTGTACTGGGGCGTGCGCCGGCGCGCCGACCTGTATCTGGGCGCGCTGGCTGAGCAGTGGGCGCTGGCGCATGCGAATTTCAAGTTTGTTCCGGTGCTCTCCGATGCGCAGGCGGATGACCGGTGGAGCGGGCGCACCGGTCTGGTTCATGAAGCCATACTTGCCGATTTTCCGGATCTCTCGACCCATCAGGTCTATGCCTGCGGCTCGGTGCCGATGGTCCAGGCCGCTCAGCCCGCCTTCGCGCAGCGTGGCCTGGCCAGCGATGACTGCTTTTCGGACGCCTTCCACCTCGCGCCGCAACGACCATTGCAGGGCCAGGACGCTGATCTGATCAAGCTTGGAGGCTCCCATGTCTAGCCCCCTTCCCGCGCCGCTGCGCTATCTGCTGCAGGCACTGGCCTACGCTGCGTTCGCCGCGGTTGTGGGCTACTTTTCCAGTTTCCCGCTGTACCGGCAGTTGGGCGATCAAGAGGCGGTGCTCAAGCTGTCGTTCAGCCATTCTGGTCAACTCAAGTTCGCCTGCCGCGAGCGCAGCGCGCAGGAACTGGCCAAGGTCGAACCCAATATGCGCAACAAGATGGACTGCCCGCGGGAGCGCGCTGTAGTCCTGGTCGAACTCGACATGGATGGCAAACCGCTGTACCGGGTCAACACCGCGCCGCTGGGCCTGCGCATGGACGGCGCCGCCACCGTCTATCGACGCCTGGCTATTCCAGCCGGCGCACATCAATTCAGCGCACGCCTGGCCGACGGACCCGACGGCGTCATCAATTATTCGCGCAGCGTCAGCGTCAACCTGACACCTGGCCAGGTGCTGATCATCGATTTTCTGACGGGCAGTGGCGGCTTCGTCTTCACGCACAGTTGAGCTTCTGCGATGACGACAGTCACCCGACTATTGCGAACTGCCGACGAGTTGGCGACCGGAACATTCGACCGCGCTTTCAAGGCGGCGCACAATCCCTGGCGCCATCTGGGGGCGCTGGCGTTTCTCTGCCTGGTTCTGGTTGTGCTTAGCGGCATGGTCGCCTATGCACTCTATGACACCAGCGTCAGCGGCGCCTATCAATCGGGGCTGCGTCTGCAAAACGATCCGAGCGGACTCGGTCGCCTGCTGCGCGGCCTGCATCGCTACGGTGCCGACGCCTGCATGCTGCTGACACTGCTGCATCTGGCGCGAGAAGTTCTGCGCGGGCATTTTCGTGGCGTGCGCTGGTTTTCCTGGCTGACCGGCATCCCGCTGTTATGGCTGCTCTGGATTGCCGGCATCACCGGCTTGTGGCTGTTGTGGGACGAACGCGCAATCTTCAGCGTCACTGCCACAGCCGAGTGGCTGCAGGCGCTGCCGTTGAGCGGCGAGTTGCTGGCGCGAAACTTTCTCACTGCCGACACGCTGAACGACCGTTTCTTTTCCCTGATCATGTTCGTTCACATCGGCATGCCGCTGTTGGTGCTGGCCGCAATGTGGGTTCACGTCCAGCGCGTCTCCAGGGTCCGCATCTGGCCACCACAGTCGCTGACACGGGCCAGCCTGGCGATGCTGGCCCTGCTGGCGCTGGTGGTCCCGGTGCTGAGCCTCGGGCCAGCCAACACCGGCCATGTCCTGCAGCGTCTTTCGATTGACTGGTTCTTTCAGTTCTTGCATCCGTTGGTGGACCTGTTGTCCGCGCAGATCACGTGGTTGCTCGCCGCTGTGCTGACGCTGGGGTTGGCGCTCCTGCCCTTGTTGCCCGCGCGCGACGACCGACCGCGCGTCGCGGCCCGGGTTGATCCGGCCAATTGCAACGGTTGTACGCGCTGTGTAGCCGATTGCCCGTTTGGCGCTGTGACCATGGTCGCGCGCACCGATGCCAGCCGACACCCGGCACAGGCAAGGGTCGACAGCGCGCTGTGCGCGGCGTGTGGTATTTGCGTTGGCGCGTGCCCCTCCGCAACACCGTTTCGGCGTGGCGATGCGATTGTCTCGGGCATCGAGATGCCGCAGACCCCGATTGCGGCGCTGCGCCGTGAACTGCAGCGTAAGTTGGGCGCGCTGAATGGCGCCAAAAAAATTGTTGTGTTTGGCTGCCGCCAGGCATCAGACTTCGACGCCCTGGCCGATGCCGCCACCGCCGTGCTGACGCTCGAGTGCGCCGCCATGCTGCCGCCCTCATTTCTCGAATATGCGATGCACTTGGGCGCGTCCGGCGTGCTGATCGCGGGTTGCCGGGAATCCGATTGCGAATTCCGGCTTGGCGATCGCTGGGTCAATGAGCGACTGCTGGGCCAACGCGAGCCGCGCCTGCGTACATCGGCGCCGGTTCAGCGAATTGAATTGGCATGGTCGGGTCGCGACATGCTTTACGCTGGCGCGGCTGTCACAAGATTGCGCAGTCGCGTGCTGCATTCGACCGGTCCTGATGCACATCACCGTGAAGGAATCCATACCAAATGATCGAGACTCCTCCTGCCACTGGCTTTCAGTTCGACCTGGCGGTACCGCAGGACCTGCGCAAGACGCTGGCCATGGCCTGGCTGGCGCTGGGCCTGGGCGCGCTGCTGGCATCCGGGCTGTTCTCGATTCTGTTGGTACTGTCGCGCACGCCGCAGCTGCAGACGCTGTTTCCGGTGGCGGACTTCTTTCGCGTGGCGCTGGTGGTGCACGTCGACCTGTCCGTGCTGGTCTGGTTTCTGGCTTTTGGCGGCGCACTCTGGACCCTGAGCGGAACGACACGCTGGCAGTCGCTGGGATGGCTATCGTTCATGCTGGCAACGCTGGGGACGCTGACGATGTGCGTTGCGCCCTTTGTGCAAAGTGCAACACCGGTGATGGCCAATTACGTTCCGGTGCTCGACGGTGGCGTCTTTCTGACCGGCCTGGCGCTGTTCGGCGTCGGAATCGCCTTGCTGTGCCTGCGATCGATGCTAGCGGCAGCACCCGTTGGCATACACATCAGCGGTCATGGTGCGCTTCGATTCGGCCTCAACGCGGCCATGGTGGCCACTGCCATCGCGGTGTTCGCCTTCGTCTGGTCCTGGGTCACGCTGCCACGCGCCATCGACCCACGGGCCTACTATGAGTTGCTGTTCTGGGGCGGTGGTCACGCTTTGCAATTCGCCTACACCCTGCTGATGCTGATCGGCTGGATCTGGCTGGCTTCGTCGCTCGGCAGCCATCTGCGCCTGTCGCCACGGGTCGTAACCCTGTTGTTCGGGATCGCCCTGATCGCGGTCTTCCTGACACCGATCATTTACCTCGCCTACGATGTCACTTCGGTCGAGCATCACCGCCTGCAGACCCTGTTGATGCGCTACGGCGGCGGCCTCGTGATTGGTCCGATCGGGCTCGCGGTGATCTGGTCGATCTGGCCCTTGGCGCGCCTGACACCGACAGCGCGTCCATTGCGTTCGAGCCTGATTGCCTCGCTGCTGCTGTTCTGCGCAGGCGGCATGATCGGCTTCATGATCAGCGGCAGCAACGTGCGCATTCCCGCGCACTACCATGGCTGCATCGTCGGCGTCACGCTGGCCATGATGGGCATGGTCTATCGTCTGTTGCCGCAACTCGGCTTCGCGGCGCCGCAATCCCGCGCAGCTGCCTGGCAACCCGTCATCTATGGCGCGGGGCAGTTGATGCACATCGTGGGCCTGGTGTGGTCCGGCGGCTATGGTGTGCAACGCAAGGTCGCCGGCAGCGAGCAGGTGTTGCGTTCGACACAGGAAGTTTGGGGCATGGGACTGATGGGCCTCGGTGGTCTGGTCGCCATTGTGGGCGGCATCATGTTTTTGTTGATCGTGCTGCGCTCCATGCGCCCTGCAAACCGGGAGTAAGACATGAGAGAAACGGCTACCTTATCGACGATCAGCGCCAGCTCGCGCGCCTGGTGGCGGCGCATTGGCGCACTGGGCGCGTTGCTGGCGCTGAGCATTCTGGGCGCCAGCATCTTTTTGCGTTTGACCAGCGTACTCGACCTGCAAGGCCACGCCAGTTCGACCTTGGCAGCCTCATCCGAGCAGGCGATACGCATGCTGCACCGGGTCTGTGCCTCAGGCGTTGCACTGCTGGCATTGTGGGCCGTTGTGCTGTGCTGGAAGCAGCGACACGCCCCGCCGCCGCGGATGACCCAGCCGGCGCTCTGGATTGTTGCGGCAACCCTGGTCCTGGCCTTGATCGGCCCCCTCACGCCCGGCTATCGTCTGGCTGGGGTCACCGTCTTGAACGTGAGTTGCGGCGTGCTGCTGCTGATTTCATTCTGGTGGCTGCGAGAGTCTGCACCGCCCAACTCGGCCGGGGCCTGGTCGCTCGATTCCTTTTCGTGGGTCGCCATGTTCGCCTTGCTGCTGCAGGTCGGCACTGGTGCGGCGACCAGCGCCTGGGAAATGCACGCGGTGCACTGGCCGGCCTTGGTGCACCTGGCTTGCGGATTGTTCTGCGCCGCCATGATCGGGTTGGTCGTGCTCGATCAGCGCGACAAATCCGGGCCGAGCGGGTGCCGTTGGGTCGTCGCCGGCTTGCTCGCGGGCCAGTTGGTACTTGGCTATCTGCTGATGCGGCAGGACCAGCGTTCCATCGCACTGTCTTTTGTCCATGCCATGCTGGCACCTCTGCTCGCAAGCGCGTTTGTATCCCTGCTCAAACGCCGATCTTAGTTATCCCTAAAATTCTCAAAAACCTGCTTTCAAACAGGGTGGAGACTTGTTCAATGGATGTTGATGATTTCAATATTCCGCGCTTTCTGGCGGTGCTACCCCTGTTTCATGACCTGTCGCCGGCGGAGTTGGAGCGTGTTGCGCAAGGCTGTCAGGTGCGTCGACTCGGGCGTGGGGACAGCATATTTCGCTTCGGTCAGCCCTGCGAAGAGTTCCACGTCGTGATTTCAGGCCAGGTCAAACTGTTTGCAATTTCGCCAACCGGTCAGGAAAAAGTCATTGAACTGGTCGCTCCCGGTCACACCTTCGTGGCCACAGCACGTGCTGATGGCGCACCCCAATTTACGCTGCGGCAACTTTCCGACACCGCGCAGCAGGACCTGCTGATTATCAAATTCATCGAGCCGGCAGCGACCAATCAGGGCGCGTTGGGCCTGGACATTGGCTCCGAGCCTTTGCGCCGAAGTGCCGCGCAACGTGCCATCGACAGCGGCCAAGCCACCATGACCTCCCCCATCACGCTGGTGCAGGATGAACAAAAGACACCAGGCGTTCTGCTCTACGTGCCGGTCTACGTCAAGGGGAGCCATCCCACCACGGTGACCGAACGGCGCGCAGCCTTGCAAGGGCTGCTGTACTCGCCACTCATCGTAGAAGAACTGCTGCGCGGTATACCTGAAATTGCCACCGGCTTGATGGACATCGAGGTCTTCGATGGCACGCCAGGTGGCGCCGCCACACTGATTTATGACCCCGACAAGCATGGGACTAAGCCAGAGGCTCTGTTCGCACCTGACGTCGAGCATCTCTTTTCGACCAGCCAGTCCTTCTCACTGATGGGGCGGGAACTGGTCGTGCGCGTGAATTCCGAACCCAGGTTTGATGCCGCACTGGACCGCAAATCGCCATGGCTGATCGCTGTGACTGGCGCCGTATTCGCAGCCTTGCTGGCACTCTATCTGCGCGGCAGATTGCGCCAGCTTGTTATCGTCGGGGCACTGGTCCGTACGCGTACCGCCGAACTCGAACTCGTCGCCCGCTATGACAGCCTGACCAAGCTGCCCAACCGCGCCCTGCTGGCCGAGCGCATGTCGCAGGCACGCTCGCAGACCTTGCGCCGCAGGCAAAGCATCGTTGTAGTTTTTCTTGACCTCGATGGTTTCAAGACCATCAACGACAGGCACGGGCATGATGACGGTACCGTGGGCGGCAATCTAAAGAGTGCCAATTACGTTGCCGGTTCGGCTGGGTGGATCGTCCGTCCTGATGGCTACGCCGAGATGAACAACGTCGTTGTGCGTGGCACCGTCTACGCTACCGATGGGGTGTTCACTGGTGCCGTCTATGCAAACACCGGCAGCTTCACGGGTTCTGTTTACGCAAGTTCAGGCAGTTTCTCGGGTGA
>CAITXW010000111.1 GCA_903896425.1 uncultured beta proteobacterium
CATAACAACTCTCCTTGAAAGCGGGGGAAATTCCCCACCTCCAAGGCTTCACCTCTATGCCCGTGTGCGCAAGCACCACAGCAAACAAAAACGCGATGGTGGCCTGTGAGGACCTACCACCGCATAGCGGTTTAGTTCAACATAGCCCATACTATCGTTCGCACAAAATTGTCTGGATCTGCAAATCATGTCCTACTTAAAGTTTCTTAGGCTCGTCAATGCCGTCCGTCAACTACCGAGTTATCCCGCGATGGATGGGACCGAGATCCAGCTGCTCAACATACTGGCTCAAGAGTGGCACGCGGGCAAAAAAGTTGGGGTGGTTCAAACCATGGGAATGCTGCCCGATGTCTCACCAAGCAGTGTTCACCGGCGACTGAAAACGCTGCGCGCCAAGGGACTTATCGCATTGGAAGTTGACAAAATTGACGGCCGCATAAAGTATGTCGTCGGTACCAAGTTATCCACCAAGTACCTTGCCAAAATGGACCACTGTTTGGCACAGGCAGCAACTTAAGCCCAATCATCGTTCTTGTCTAAAACATATCTGCGGGGAACAAGGGTAACTCCGGATACCCTATTCAGCAGATAAATCAATCGCCGCCACCATAATCCTCGTAAGGGTGAAGCACATCTTCGCATCGCACAGGAATTGAATGCGAACAAGAAACAAGCCAGCAATCGTCGTACTTACGGCCGCAGCTTACGCGGCACTGTTTGAACTCAACACCCTGCTGTTCTCGGCTTTCTCTTTCTCGACCGGTGTGGACTGGATTTACCTTCCCAGCGGACTGCGGCTTGCTTTCGTTCTGGTGTTTGGCGTGTGGGGAGCACTGGGCATCATCCTGGCGTCCATCGCCATCGACTTCATCCATTATTTCAACGCCGATGTCACAACGGCAGTCGTTACGGGACTCATATCAGGCGCTTCGCCGCTACTCGCACGAACAATTTGTGTTGACAGGCTTGGCCTCAATAAGGACTTGACGAATCTGACGACAGGGAAATTGCTCAATGCAGCTGTCATTTTTTCCGTTCTCAGCGCAACGCTTCACCAACTGTGGTTCACATTTCGGGGGCACACGGAAAACTTCATCAGCAGCGCGGCGGTTATGGCCTTGGGCGACCTTACCGGCGCAATCCTGATCCTGTACCTGGCGAAATATTTATTCTCTCAGCTGACGCTCCATCAGTTCGAATCGAAGCCCCCTGAGCTTTAATTTACATATTGGAGACCGGCCTGATGACACCGGCAAAGTCGGGGTAATCATGAAGTTCCACAGTGCATGTTTTGATGTACCATGCAGGCGAGTCGGGAATTCCGGTATTGCTGTACCAATTAGCGATTAGCCTGTGATCCAGACCGGAAATTGATTCCCTTGGTATTCAAAAACACGCAAACAAGAATCACAAGAGACAACAGGCATGCAAGAAAAAGAGAGTTCAGTCGCTGAGCCTCCTGCGGCTGGCGATGAGCAGCGCGGGCCTTATGGGCGTGCGTTGTTTGCCTTGGCAAAATGGTTTGCCTACGCGGGCGGACTGATCTTCATCGCACTGGTGCTGATGTCCGTGGTCTCCATCGTCGGACGCAAACTGTTCAACGCCCCGGTGCCAGGCGATGTGGAACTGCTGCAGCTGTCCTCGGCCTTCGCGTCGGCCACCTTCTTCGCCTACTGCCATCTGATGCATGGCGACGTGAAAGTGGACTTCTTCACAGCGAACATGACGAGCAGCAGGCGCCTCGTGCTCGATTCCATCGGCTCCCTGCTGGTCGGCCTGCTCGGAGCGCTGCTGGCCTGGCGCACGGCGGTGGGCGCCATCAGCTTGAAGGAAGCCGGCGAGACCTCGGCCATCCTCGAATTGCCGGTTTGGCTGGCGCAGACGCTCATGGTGCCGAGCTTTGTGCTGCTGGCACTGGCCGGTTTCTATATGTGCTGGCATCCGTGGACCCGCAGCGGGAAGCAATCATGAGCGGAACCCAGCTTGGTTTCCTGATCTTCGGCGTACTGTTGACGATGCTGGTACTGCGCGTGCCGATCGGCGTGGCCATGTTTATCGCCGGCGGCGGCGGCTATCTCTACCTGACTGGCGGCCAGACTGCAGTGCTATTGAACTCGCTGAAGAACCTTGCCTACGCCCGCCTCTCCAACTACGACCTGGTCGTCATTCCCCTGTTTCTGCTGATGGGGCAATTCGCCACGCATGGCGGCTTGAGCCGCTCCCTGTTTCGTTTCGTCAGCGCCTTCATCGGCCACCGCAAGGGCGGCATTGCCATGGCGGCCATCGGCGCCTGCGCCGGCTTTGGCGCCATCTGCGGCTCATCGCTCGCAACGGCCGCCACCATGGGACAGGTCGCCTTGCCGGAACTGCGCCGCTACGGTTATTCCGGCTCCCTGGCCACCGGCGCACTGGCGGCCGGTGGCACGCTGGGCATCATGATTCCGCCGTCCGTCCCGCTGGTGATCTACGCCATCCTGACGCAGGAGTCGATCGGCAAGCTGTTCATGGCTGCCGTGCTGCCGGGCATCATCGCCATGCTCGGTTACATGGCGGTGGTGCAGATCGTGGTCACGCTCGATCCGAAAGCCGGGCCCGCCGGTCCGCGCGTGCCATGGTCGCAGCGCCTGCGTTGTCTGGTCGAAGTGCTGCCCGTGTTGCTGGTGTTCGTCGTCGTCATCGTCGGCATCTACGGCGGCTGGGCCAACCCGACCGAAGCCGCGTCGATTGGCGCGGCCTCCTGCGGCATCCTGGCGCTGCTGTCGGGCAATATGGGGATGGAAGAAATTCGCAAGACCCTGCTCGGCACGGCGATGGCCACAGCGATGATTTTTCTGGTGCTGCTCGGCGCCGACATGATGAACTCGGCGCTGGCGATCTCGCAGATGCCGGTCGAACTCGCCGAGTGGGTCAAGAACAGCGGCATGTCGCCGCTGCTGGTGATGGCCATGATCCTCGTGATCTACATTGTTCTCGGCTGCGTCATGGATTCGCTGGCCATGATCCTGCTGACGATTCCGATCTTCTACCCGATGATCATGGGGCTGGATTTCTTCGGTATGGCCCAGGTCGACAAGTCAATCTGGTTTGGCATCCTGGCGCTGATGGTGGTCGAGATCGGTCTCGTGCATCCTCCCGTCGGCATGAACGTGTATGTCATCAACCGGCTCGCCGTCGATGTGCCGCTGATGGAAACCTTCAAAGGCGTGATCCCGTTCCTGATTTCGGATTTCATGCGCATCACACTGCTGGTTTTTTTCCCGATCATTTCGCTTTACCTGGTGCACACTTTCGGCGCCTGATTCCTGTTCACCCTGTTTCCCAACCAAAACAATGAGGAGATTCGACATGCAGATCCGCAAGACATTGACCCCCGTATTGGCCGCCACCGCGCTAGCCCTTGGCGCCGGCAGCGCCTGGGCGCAGGACGTGACGCTCAAGATCCATCATTTCCTGGCGCCCAACGCCACCTCGCAAAAACTGCTACTCGGCCCCTGGTGCGAAAAAATTGGCAAAGAATCGAACAACCGAATCAAGTGCCAAATCTATCCCGCCATGCAGCTCGGTGGCACGCCGCCACAATTGTTCGACCAGGCCAAGGACGGCGTGGCCGACATCGTCTGGACCGTGCCCACCTACCAGGCCGGGCGCTTTGCCAAGTCCGAGGTGTTTGAACTGCCCTTCATGATCAAGAGCGCCGAAGGCGGCAGTCGCGCTTTCTGGGAATACGTGCAGAAGAATTCGCTTGACGAATTCAAGGGCACCAAAATCCTGATGGCGCACGTGCACGACGGTGCCGAACTGCACTTTGCCAACAAGTCGGTCAAGACACTGGAAGACATCAAAGGGCTCAAGGTGCGCGCCCCCACGCGCATCGGCACGCGCATGCTGAGCGCACTGGGCGCCACACCCATCCAGATGCCGGCGCCCCAGGTGCAGGAAGCCATCTCCAAGGGCGTGGTGGATGGTGCCTCGCTGCCCTGGGAAGTGGTGCCCGGCATCAAGGTACACGAGGTGACCAAGTTCCACACCGAGACCGGTCCCGGCCAGCGCAAGATGTCGAACACCATCTTCGTCGTCGCCATGAACGAGGCTAAATACAACAGCCTGCCGGCGGACCTGAAAAAAGTGATCGACGCCAACAGCGGCGCCGAAGCCTCGACCTGGGCCGGACGGGTCTGGGACAGCACGATCGAACCGGGACGCAAGGCCGCGACCGATCGCGGCAATATTGTGAACGTGCTAACAGCCGCGGAAGTCCAGCGCTGGGAGAAAGCGACCGAGGGCGTGGCGCAGGATTGGCTCAAGGACGTGGCAGCCAAGGGTGCGGATGGAAAGCAATTGCTGGAATCGGCCAAAGCGCTGCTGAACCAGTACGACAAGTAAGCCGGCGCAGATGCGCATGAACGCCGCGCAGACGCTGCTGCAGGCCGGCGCGCCGCAAGCGACGGCGTTGGCGTGCGACAGCGAGACCCTGACTTACGAAGCCTTGCGCCAGCAAGTGCGGATCGCCGCCGGTGCCTGGCGCGCGCTGGGCCTGCAACAGGGCGAGCGTGTGATCATTTTTGCGCCTGACAGCATCGACTGGGTCGTGGCCTATCTGGGCGTGATCTGGGCCGGTGGTGTGGCCATCGGCGTCAATCCGCGTCTGTCACCGGGCGAACTGGCGCCGATTCTGCAGGAGAGCGAAGTCCGCTTCGTCTGGTGCGAAGCCGACAGCGTGACGCCGCTCGCGTCACTGCTGGCCGGCATGCCACTGGCGCCGGCACTGATTGAAAGTGGCCCAGGTGAATCGCCATGGACACACCGGCTCCGCGACGCGACGGAAATGGAACCCGTGTTGCAGGACGAAGAAGCGCCGGCGCTGTGGATCGGCACCTCCGGCACCACCGGTGTCTCCAAGGGCGTGGTGCATGCACAGCGCGTCGCGCTGCAGCCCGATTCGTTTGCCAACGGACTCCTCGGCCTGAGCCCGGCAGATCGTCTTTATGCCAGCTCGAAACTGTTCTTTGCCTACGCGCTGGGCAACAGCCTGTTTGCCGGCCTGCGCGCTGGCGCGACCGTGATTCTGGACCGGCATTGGCCGGACCCCCAGCGTGTATTGGAGATGGTGCGCCAACACCGCCCGAGCCTGGTTTTTTGCGTACCCACGCTCTACAGCAAGATGCTGCAAAGCGGCGTTGCGCAGCAACTGGCCGGGCTCGGAATACGCCATTTCGTATCGGCCGGCGAGAGCCTGCCCGCGAGCGTGCGCCGAGGCTGGCGCGAAGCCACCGGAGCTTCCATCGTCAGCGGCTACGGCACCTCCGAGACCCTGTGTCTGATGCTCTACAGCGATGACGACAGCGGCCTGCTGCAGACCACGCCGCAAACACAACTGCGCTTTGCGAGCGACGCCGACCCTGATCGACCGCAGCGCATCTGGCTGCGCAGCAGCACGGTGGCAATCGGCTACTGGAAACGACCGCAAGCGCAGGCCGATGGCTTTGATAAGGGCTGGTATTGCCCGGGCGACATGTTTCTGCGGCGCCCGGAAGGCCAGCTTGAATTTGCCGGACGCACCGACGACATGCTCAAGATCAGCGGGCGCTGGGTCAGCACGCTGTGGGTGGAGCAGGCCCTTGCCAGCGCAACGGGCTCCCGTGTTTCGCAACTGGCCTGCGTTGGCGTGCTCACGGCCGAAGGGCTGACCGCACTGGCGTTACTTGCCGTTGCCGCGCCGGGGCAGCGGGAATTGGCAGAACAGTGTGTCCGGGATGCGATCACAGCGCTGCCAACCTATCGGCGCCCGCTCTGGGTGCATTGGCTTGATAACCTGCCGCTGACGGCGACCGGCAAACTGCAGCGCTCACGCCTGGTGGCGCTGCACACGGCGGCACTGGCGGCCACCGAACGCCGCGCCTAAAAGCCGGCGATCTCCCGCAGTGTTCCTTATCCCAGTCGGCGACAGATTTCCAGAATCGCCGCGCTCTGGTTCATGCTGTAGAAATGCAGACCCGGCGCACCGCCAGCACGCAACTGCTCACACAGATCGGTCACCACATCCAGGCCAAAGGCCTTGATCGACGCGCTGTCGTCGCCATAGCTCTGCAACCGCAAGCGTATCCAGCGCGGAATCTCGGCGCCGCAGGCATCCGAAAAACGCATCAGTTGCATCGAACTCGTGATCGGCATGAAGCCGGGAACCACCGGCACACTCAGACCCAGCGCATCAACTTCTTCAACAAAACGAAAGTAGGCATCCGCGTTGTAAAAATACTGCGTGATGGCCGAATTGGCGCCGGCGCGCACCTTGGTCGCGAAGGCTTGCAGGTCGCTTGCCGGTGATTTGGCCTGCGGATGCACTTCCGGGTAGGCCGCCACTTCAATGTGGAAATCGTCACCAGTTTCGGCGCGAATAAAACTCACCAGATCACTGGCGTACTGGAACTCGCCGCCGGTGCCGTAACCACTGGGCAGATCGCCGCGCAGCGTCACCAGGCGCGTGACACCCATCGCCTTGAGTGTGGCCAGCTGCGAGGCCACGGTGGCGCGCGTCGCGCCGATGCAAGACAGGTGCGAAGCCGCGCGTTGTCCCTCGGCCAGAATGTCGCGCACGGCGGTGAATGTGCCTTCCTGCGTCGAGCCGCCCGCGCCAAAAGTTACCGAGCAGAACTCAGGCTTGAGTGCGTACAACTTCTGGCGCACCAGGCGCAGCTTCTCCACGCCTTCGGGCGTTTTCGGCGGAAAGAACTCAAAGCTCAGGGGCGTTTTCGATGTGTCGCTCATGATGGGTCCTGAAGTATTGCGAACAACTAGGCTGGGTCACGCCAGACGGCAGAAATAAAGAACTCGCGGTTGCCATCACCACCGGTAATCGGCGAATCAAACCACGCCGTCACTTTCAAACCGAGGGCAGCGCAAGCCTCGCGCAAGCGTTGCTCGATCATCGGATAAAACGAAGCGTCCTTGACGATGCCGTGCTTGCCAACCTGGCCCGGTTGCAATTCGAACTGCGGCTTGACCAGCGTCAGCAAGGTGCCGCCGCGCTTGAGCAAGGGCACGATGGCCGGCAGCACCAGGGTCTGCGAAATGAAGGACAGATCGGCCACGATCAGGTCAAACTCCGGCACAAACTCCGATGCCTCGCCCTCCTCTGCCGCAAACTGCCCGTCAACGCCGGTGCTGTGCGCATAGGCTTCCACCAGATCAGCCGCCAGCAGCGAACGCGCGTTGACTTTTTCAACGCACAGCACGCGCGAATCCTCGCGCAGCCGCGGATGCAGTTGCGCGCTGCCGACGTCGACGCCAACCACCGAGGCCGCACCGCGCTGCAGCAGGCAGTCGGTAAAGCCGCCGGTGGACTGTCCCACATCGAGACAGGCCAGACCGGTGACCGGCAGACCGATCTTCTCCAGTGCCGCTTCGAGCTTGAGCCCGCCGCGCGAGACGTAGCGCGCTTCCGAATCGTCAAGCAGGCGCACTTCGGCTTCGTCTGGAATTTCGTCACCGTTCTTTGTGACGTTTTTCCACTCGTCGCCCTTGCGCCATTGCAGACCGTTGGCAATCAGCCGTTGCGCTTGCGCGCGG
>CAITXW010000112.1 GCA_903896425.1 uncultured beta proteobacterium
CAATAGTCCCTCAGCGCTTTTGTGCTGTGGCTCTATCAGTACAACACCGATGCTGGCGCTGCCGTGGTGCTCAATGGTTTTAGATTTGCTGCTGGCCGGCAGCAGGTAGGTCTCGGCCAACGCCGAGCGGATTTTTTCAGCTAACTTTTTGGCCTGTTCTACGGCATCGGCGTGGTCGGTTGTCAGGTCGCCCAGCAGCACCACAAATTCGTCACCGCCAATGCGTGAAACGGTGTCCACCGCGCGTACACAGCTAAGTAGCCGAACAGCAACCTCCATCAACAGCGCATCCCCAATGCCATGACCGTGCTCGTCGTTAAGTGGTTTGAAATTGTCCAGGTCCAGAAACATCAGGGCGCCGTAGTTGTCGCTGCGCTGGTTGGCGGCCAGCGCCTGTCCCATGCGGTCGAGCAGCAGGCGCCGGTTCGGCAGGGCCGTCAGCGGGTCAAGAAAGGCGAGCTGGCGCACCCGCTCTTCCATCATTCTTGCTTGGGTGATGTCCTGCACAAAACCCAGCACCATCAGCGGTTTGCCCTGCGCATCGTGCTCCAAAGTGGCCACCGAGTGGGTGATCCTCGCGGCCGAGCCATCCGCCGGCATGATGGTGAATTCGAGGTCGTATTCGCCGCCTTCGTGAATCAGGCCCATCAGTCGTTGATGGACCGCCTCCCGATCCTGCTCGGCAATGCAGGCTTCAAAGCGATCAAAAGGGAACATCCCGGCAACGGGTGGAAATCCGAAGATGCGCATCCCTTCAGCCGAACCCCATATGTCGTTCGTTGCAAGGTTATAGGTCCAGGAGCCTGTGCCGCTGATGCGCTGCACAATCTCCATCTGTTTTTCGCCAACGCGCAGCGCTTGCTCGGATTGCCTCAAAGCAAATTCGGCTCTCGTCCTGTCCGAAATATCATGCACGATAGACATTAATTCAATTCGATCGCCAATTGAAATCAGGGTCGAGTGCACTTCGACCTCACGTACCTCGCCCGTGGCCAGCCGCTGCTGGCGGTGAAAATAGTTATCCCCCTTCTGCTTGGCCTTTTGCGTTTCCTCGGCGATGTGCTGCGGCAATAGCACATTGATGCCGTTGATGGACATGCCGATCAACGTCTTTGATGGATAGCCATAGAAAGCGATTGCGCTCTTGTTTGCTTCAAGGATCTGCCCGGACACTGGGTCGATCAGCAACATTACCGCACTGTTTTTTTCGAACAGTTGACGGAACCGGAGCTCGCTTTCGCACAGTGCCAGCTCAGCGCGCTTGCGCTCGTTGACGTCGTTGATGACAATGCGAAACTCCATTGGCGTATCGTCATCCTGTGCCAGGTTGACGGTCAGCTTGACCCAGAAGGGCTGGCCACCCTTTGGCGCCATTTTCAGCTCGCAGGTTTGTGTCTGGCGCGTGTCAAGAAGTTGTCGGCGCAGCAGGTAGTATGTCTCCTGATCAGTTGGCGCAATGAAGTTGCTGAACAACTGTTTTTCCAGTTGATTGCGCGCCTCTCTGAGCAGTTTGGCACTGCTAAGGTTGGCCTGCAAAATCAAACCGTTCTCGCTGACGCTCAGATAGCCGACTGGTGCCAGTTCGTAGAGGTCGTAATAACGCTCGCGCTCGGCATCCAGCCTTAGCTGCGCCTGGCGCAGTTCCTCGTTCTGCATTTCCAGCTCGATCTGGTGCACGCGCAACTCATGCAGCGTCTTTACCGCCTGTGCTGGCGAGAGTGTCTTATCGCTGATCGACTCCTCGCTGAGGTGGTCCTGCGCCAGCGCCTCGGCGCGCCGGCGTAGCGCCTTCAGGCGCTGCTCATCGGAGTCCACCACGCCCCCCCCCGGCGGGA
>CAITXW010000113.1 GCA_903896425.1 uncultured beta proteobacterium
CTCTTGAATCCGCCACACATTGCAGTCATTCAACACATGGATTTCAGACCTTGTGACCGCCGCACTTCGGGACTCAGGCCGACATGGCACTCAACTCCGTTCGTGTCCCCCGGCCTTCGGCCTCCTCCTTGACCTCACTTCGCTGAGCGTCACGCCGTCCTGAGTCCGCCAGCGCTGTGGGGACCAATGGTATTGACGCATTGCGTGCCAACACGGCTAGTTGACGATGACACTGTCGCGGATGGTGCAGCGTGGACTTGGGGTTTTGCCAAGTCAAGGAGGAGGAGTGGGCGCAGCCCGCTTCGGGGGACATGAGCGGAACCGTCTGCGGCAGTGTCATCGGCCCACGCAAACCATCCAGCATGGAAGACCGCTTGCGCTGCACTGCCGGTCTAGGAATTTTCCCCGTACCTGACTTTCAACTTGGACGGTCAGTTTCGCAGTGAGAGCAACTCCACTCGAAGAAGCAAATAGAAATCTGCCTATTTGTTAAAGAAATGTGATTCAACAGAGATTGCTGACATTTATGTCGCCTAAGTATGGGCTTTCGGTTAGCTCAACTTTGATCTTTGCTGCAGTAACTTGTTGATATATTGGGGTTGGTTTGCGTCCAACTATGTTGCTGCCCAATAGCACTGGGTGCTGGATTGAGTTCGGCATGACAACGGGCCGCAATAGCACCCCGCAAGGGCTTATGCCGTTGAGTTGTGGAGTCGTCACAAGCGCAGCGCACTGGCGTAGCCGGTCATCTCCAGGTAGCCGCGCCCGAGCAGTTTGCCCTGCTCGTCAAATAGTTCGCTCAGGCCTTCCCAGTAAACGGCGCCGGTTGAGGTGCGGCTGTCGAGTTCCTGATTCTCGAGCAGGGCTTTCACGGTGTAGCTGGCGTTGGGTGTTTGCACCCGCCACTCGACAGGATAGTTGGCCTTGGTCAACGCGCTGGTCCAGTCTCGCTGCGGCGTGAAGACAACTTCGTGTGGATCGAAATTGCGCACGATGCCGCCGCTGCGCCGCAGCGAGCCGCCAGCCCATAGCGTGGCGCCGTCCTTGTCACGCAGGCGAAAGGCGGTCAGTGCGCTGCCATCCAGCAGGTTCATGCCGATCCAGTCCCAGCCCACGGCCTGTGGGTGCAACAGGCTGTCGCTCCATTCGTGATCGAGCCAGGCTGTACCGCTGACGTTGTGCTGCTGCCCTCCAATGCGCAGCGTGCCCTGGGCCCGCAACTGCGGCAGGCTGTAGTAATAGCTCGATTGCGCAGCCTGCGGCCCCTTGCGTGAGAGACCGCGCTCGCCTTGCAGCAGCAGCGGCTGCGACTCGCGCAAGCGCAGCTGGAAATCAAAACCGTCAGCCATCGCCGTCGCAGCGTAATCGGTGGCGCTGTGCTGCAGCGACCAGTTGCGCAACTTCACATCGGTGTCGGTCTGACTGGTCTGTGCGATGCCGAAACCTTCGCGTGCGATGCGCTGGTCATGCAACATGGTTTGGCCCTGCAGGTCGGTGACGGCAGCGTGGGCAAAGATCAATTGTTTGGCGGCAAAAGCCGATGTCATGTTCTGCGTCGCGGCAACGCGCGAGCGAAAGAAGGTGAGCTGAAAGCCGAAGCGGGGCTGTGCTGATGAGGCATCCGAACTCAGCGCGCCGGTGAGATACCACCACTCGATTGCGAATTCGGGGTGCGCGCCCAGATCGCGTGGGAATTGCAGTTCCTGCCGCGCCATGGGTGCGGCCTGAACTGGTACACCGAGCAGGGGCCACAGACTGCTGGCCAGTAAATGGCGTCGCGAGAGGTTAGGCGGGCAGGGTGGCATGGTGGCTGATCGTACCGCGCCGGGTGCAAGTTGATGCCGCCCTGCGACAGGTCAGTGATTTTGAATGCAATGCCGGCTATATTGAGCGCATGAAGCGTATGTCCTTGAAACAAACCTTGCAGCAGGGTCGCGTGCTGTTGTGTTGTTCGACCGTCTTGCTGGCAACAGCCTGCTCCGAGGCACCTCCCACCAGCTGGTCCGGTTACGCCGAAGGTGACTACATCTACATCGCAGCGCCGCTCTCCGGCCGGCTCGAAACGCTCGCCGTGCGCGAGGGGCAAAACGTGGCCAGGAATGCGCCACTGTTTGCGCTCGATGCGGACGCCGAGCGCGCCGCCAGCGACGAGGCCGTGGCCCGTCTGGCCAGCGCCCGCGCGCAGGCCGCCAACCTCGACAAGGGACGCCGCAGCGACGAGATCGCCGTGACGCAGGCGCAACTGACGCAGGCGCAGGCCAGCGCGGCTTTTGCGCAGAGCGAGCTCACACGCGCACAGCAACTGGTCGCGCAAGGCTTTGTTTCGAAGTCGCGCATCGATGACGCCACGACCGCCGTCAAGCAGGCACAGGCCCGTGTTGCCGAACTTGAAGCCGCGCTCAAAGTGGCGAATCTGCCAGCGCGGATTGACGAGCGCACCGCCACGCAGGCCAGCGCCAGGGCGGCCAGTGAGGTGCTGCGCCAGAGCCAGTGGCGCCAGGCACAGAAGCAGCAAACCGCGCCGCTTGATGCCCTGGTTTCGGAGGTTTTTTCGCGCGTCGGTGAATTTGTTTCAGCCGGGCAGCCGGTATTGGCGCTGTTGCCGCCGGCCAATGTGAAAGCACGTTTCTTTGTGCCCGAAGCCGAGTTGCCAAAAGTCAGGGAAGGCCAAGCGGTGCTGCTGAGCTGTGATGGCTGCGCCGGGCCGATTGCGGCCCATATCACGCGCGTTGCCACGCAAGTGGAATTCACACCGCCGGTGATCTACTCGAACGCGCAGCGTGCCAAGCTGGTCTATCTGGTTGAAGCACGTCCGGACACAGCGGCGTCGGGCTTGCACCCTGGTCAGCCGCTCGATGTGCGGCTCACGCCAGCGGGAATCAAGCCATGACTGCGCTGGCGATCGACGTCACGGACCTGACCAAATCCTATGGTGGCAGGGCGGTGGTTGATCACATTGAATTGAAGGTCGGGGTCGGGCGCATCTGCGGTTTTCTCGGTCCCAACGGCAGCGGCAAGACCACCACCATCCGCATGCTGTGCGGCCTGCTCAAGCCCGATGCCGGCAGCGGTCAGTGCCTGGGCCTGGACATCATTCGGGAGGCGCGCACCATCAAGCGCCAGGTTGGCTACATGACACAGAAGTTCGGGCTCTACGAGGATTTGTCGATCCGCGAGAACCTCGACTTTGTGGCACGTTTGTTTGAATTGCCCAAGCGCCGCGCCGCTGTCGATCTGGCACTGGAGCGCCTGGGCCTCACAGCGCGCCAGCAGCAACTCGCCGGCACGCTGTCGGGCGGCTGGAAGCAGCGTCTGGCGCTGGCCGCCTGTCTGATCCACGCGCCGCGCTTGCTGCTGCTTGATGAGCCGACTGCCGGCGTCGACCCGAAAGCGCGGCGTGATTTCTGGGACCAGATTCATGAACTCGCGCAGCAAGGCATCACGGTGCTGGTGTCAACGCACTACATGGACGAGGCGGCGCGCTGCCATGAACTGGTCTGCATTGCCTACGGCACGATTCTGGCGCGCGGCACCGAGGCACAGATCATTGAAAACTCGCAACTCAAGGTCTGGGCCATCGAGGGCGAGGGCGCACAGGCGCTGCTGGCACCGCTCAAGGCCGAGCCCGGCGTCCTGAGCGTGGCGGCTTTCGGCAACGCGGTTCACGTGGCCGGTCTTGATGGCGAGCGGGTTGAGCAGGCGTTGGCACGCGTGCGTGCGCAGACCGGTCTGCGCATCACACCGGCGCCAGCCAATCTGGAGGACGTCTTCATCAGCCTGATCGCACGCGCACAGGACAATTTTGCTGACGCCGGCGTGCTGCACGGAGTTGACGCATGAGGCGCTTTTCCTGGCGGCGCATGCTGGCGGTCTTCATCAAGGAGTTCCAGCAGATGATGCGTGACCGCCTGACCTTTGCCATGGCGGTGGGCATTCCAATCATTCAACTGGTGTTGTTCGGCTATGCCATCAACACCGATCCCAAAGGCTTACCGACGGCGGTGATCAGCAACGACGCCAGCGTGATGGCGCGCAGCCTGGTAGCGGCTGTGCAAAACACCGGCTACTTTCGTATCACGCACAGCGGCACGCGCGAGGACGAAGGCGAAGCCCTGCTGGCGGCGGGGCAGGTGCAGTTTCTGCTGGTGATCCCGGGCGATTTTTCGCAGCGCGTGGTGCGCGGCGAGCGCCCGGCGCTGCTGCTGGCGGTTGACGCCACCGACCCCTCGGCCTCCGGCAACGCCATAGCTGCGCTTAACGTGCTGGCAGCGCAGGCGCTGCGCCATGATCTGACCGGGCCGCTGCGTGCGCTGCAGACTGCGCCGCCACCGTTCGAACTGCGTATTCACAAGCGCTACAACCCGGAAGGGCTGTCGCGCTACAACATCGTGCCGGGCCTGATCGGCACCATCCTGACCATGACCATGGTGATGTTCACGAGCCTGGGCATGACGCGCGAGCGCGAACGCGGCACCATGGAAAACCTGCTGGCCACACCGGTGCGACCGAGCGAGGTGATGGTTGGCAAGATCCTGCCCTATGTGGTGATCGGCTACCTGCAACTTGGCGTTGTGCTGCTGGCCGCCTTCTTCCTGTTTGAGGTGCCGATGGTCGGTAGCTTTGCGCTGCTGATGGCCATGATCGGTGTTTTCATCATCGCCAATCTGGGCGTTGGTTTTACTTTCTCCACTGTCGCGCGCAACCAGTTGCAGGCGGTGCAGATGACCTTCTTTTTCTTTCTGCCGTCGATGCTGCTGTCGGGCTTCATGTTCCCGTTTCGCGCCATGCCGGTGTGGGCGCAGTGGATCGGCGAGGTGCTGCCGCTGACGCACTTTCTGCGCATCGTGCGTGGCATCCTGCTCAAGGGCAGCACCGCGGCGCAACTGCTGCCCGAACTCTGGCCCTTGCTGGCCTTTCTGTTTGTTGCCGGCGTCATTGCCTTAAAGCGCTACCGGCAGACGCTGGATTGAAGGGCTGGCTGGAGCCGATGGGTTTCAGCGAGTTCACTCATGTCAGTAGAAGAGCCTGCGGACGTTCCGCGTAGCATCGCCAATTTCAGCAGGGCAGCGCAAGCGGTCTTCCATGCTGGATGGTTTGCGTGGGCCGATGACACTGCCGCAGACGGTTCCGCTCATGTCCCCCGGAGCGGGCTGCGCCCACTCCTCCTCCTTGACTTCGCTGCACCATCCGCGACAGTGTCATCGTCAACTAGCCGTGTTGGCATGCAATGCGTCAATACCATTGGTCCCCACAGCGCTGGCGGACTCAGGACGGCGTGGCGCTCAGCGAAGTGAGGTCAAGGAGGAGGCCGAAGGCCGGGGGACACGAACGGAGTTGAGTGCCATGTCGGCCTGAGTCCCGAAGTGCGGCGGTCACAAGGTC
>CAITXW010000114.1 GCA_903896425.1 uncultured beta proteobacterium
CCCGTGACCACCGACACATTGGCATGGAACTTGGCCGGCGTCCAACTGGTGTAACTCTTGTGGCAGGTAGTGCAGTTGGCCGTCGTTGTCACGTGGTTGGCGTTCTTGCCGGTGGCATTGCTGCCGTTGTGGCAACTGGTGCAGAGCGTGGCCGACGTGAAGGTGCTGTGATCCGCTTTGGCGCCTGACCATCCGCTGGTGGACTTGTGGCAACTCTCGCAGTTGGCGGTGGTCGACAGGTGGCTGCTGTTCTTGCCGCTGGCAATGGTGCCGTTGTGGCAGCTTGAACAACCCGTGGTCACCGACACATTGGCGTGGAACTTGGCCGGCGTCCAACTGGTGTAACTCTTGTGGCAGGTCGTGCAGTTGGCGCTCGTCGAGACGTGGTTGGAACCCTTGCCCGTCGCATTGCTGCCGTTGTGGCAGTTTGAGCAGACAGTCGCTGAGGTGAAGGTGCTGTGATCAGCCTTGGCACCCTCCCATTTGGTGGTGGAGGTGTGGCAAGACTCACAACCCGCAGTGGTGGCAAGATGACTGTTGTTCTTGCCACTGGCAATGCTGCCATTGTGGCAACTCGAGCAGCCAGTCGCAACCGAGACATTGGCATGGAATTTGGCTGGCGTCCAACTGGTGTAGCTCTTGTGGCAGGTGGTGCAGTTGGCCGTCGTTGTCACGTGGTTGGCGTTCTTGCCGGTGGCATTGCTGCCGTTGTGACAACTGGTGCAAACGGTGGCGCTCGTGAAGGTGCTGTGATCGGCCTTGGCGCCGGACCAGCCACTGGTGGACTTGTGGCAACTCTCGCAAGCCGCTGTGGTCGTGAGGTGACTGTTGTTCTTGCCGCTGGCGATCGTGCCATTGTGGCAGCTGGAGCAACCTGTGGTCACCGACACATTGGCGTGGAACTTGGCCGGTGTCCAGGCCGTGTAACTCTTGTGGCAGGTGGTGCAGTTGGCTGTGGTACCGACATGGGTGGCGCCCTTGCCAGTGGCGTTGCTGCCGTTGTGACAGCTGGTGCAAACGGTGGCGCTCGTAAAGGTGCTGTGATCCGCCTTCGCACCAGCCCAAACAGTGGTCGATTTATGGCAGCTCTCGCACCCGGCTGAGGTCACCAAATGCGAAGCCGACTTCGCCGTTGCTACGCTGCCATTGTGGCAACTTGAACAGCCCGTGCTCACCGACACATTGGCATGAAGTTTGGCCGGCAGCCAGCTACCGGGGGCGCTCTTGTGGCAGCTTGTGCAATTTGCCGTGGTGGGAACGTGATTGCCGTCCTTGCCCGTGGCCCTTACGCCATCGTGGCAACTTGCACACACGGTTGCAGAAGTGAACCCTGAATGGTCCATCTTGGTAGCCGGCAGCCAAGCCAGCGTCTTGTGGCAGGTGTCACATGAAACCTGCGTTGCCGTGTGGCTTGAGGGCTTGCCGCTAGCGGTACTGCCGTTGTGGCAGGTTGTGCAAGTTCCGGTGACCACCCCCGCGTGATTGAACTTGGCACCTGTGAAAATCTTGGTGGTATGGCAGGAGTCGCAACCCAAAGGAGATGTGACGTGTTGTTGCGGCTTGACGACATTGTTTCGCGCCAGACGCATGCCACTGGTATGGCAACTGGCACAGTCACGCGGCGTACCCTTGAGAACGCCGCCGGCATGGCAAGACTCGCAACGCGCGGAGGTGTGCGCCCCGGTCAAGGCATAACCAGTTGTCAAATGGTCAAATTTGGTCGTCGTGTTCTGCGCCTGCAAACCTGCGCCGAAAGTGACACTCAAAAATACCAGCAACAAGCCCGCAACGCGGGCAATAAAACTCGGACCATTTAGTCTCATAATTACGCTCCCTCTGCAATCGGAAACATCATGCCAAGGGCATCTGGCCCCAACAACGCCAGCCTCGGATGCCGCCAAGACAGCGTCAACGAATCGGGCTTGCTGCGCTGACTGGTCCGCCGCTGTATCTTCTTCCAGCTCTCGGTCAGATGGCACTGGTCGCAACGCGGGCCAAACTCACCAAAATGCAGGTCATCTGAACGATGGCAAGTGACGCAATCACTGCCCAACGCTGCAGCAGCCTTACCCTTGGGCGCCTCCTGCTTGTGGCAGGACTCGCAGCCCACCTTGACGTGCTTGCCATCCAGTCGATACTTGGTCTTGGTGTCGTGATTGAAATCCCATAGCAGCCAAGCTCGGGTGTTGTGGCAGTTCTCGCATAACGCGCCAAACTTCTGCTTGTGCTTATCCTCCTTCTGGTGACAGCCCAAACAATCCCGTGGCGCATCCTTGTAACGCGCGCTCTGGTGACAAGTCTTGCAAGCGGCGGGCACATGACGGCCCGTCAGCGGGAAACGCGTCAAACGGTGGTCAAACTTTTCAACTTTCCATGAGCGGTCGTCGTGACACTGCTGACAGGCCAGGCCTTCCTGTCCTTCGTGCTTGTCGTCTTTCTTGTGACAACTGACACAGTCCAAAGGGGTCTTGCGCATACTGGCCAGGTCCTTGTGGCAGGCCTCGCACTTGACCGTAGGCAGCGCGTGCGCGTTACGCAGGACGAACTTGGTCCGGTCGTGACTGAAGCGTCCAAGCGTGGTTTTCCAGTCGCGCTCACCATGGCAATCGCCGCACTTCTCGCCCAGTGTCCCGTTGTGCTTGTCATCCTTCTTGTGACACGCCAGGCAGTCTCGGGATGCTTCCTTGAACATCGCGCTCTTGTGGCATTCCTTGCATTCCACTTTGGCATGCTTGCCCAATAACGGGAAGCTGCTCAGATCGTGATCAAACTTCTTCGCAGGCTCCTTCCAGCTGCGCTCGTTGTGGCAACTCACGCAGTCTTTTCCCAGCGATCCTTTGTGCTTGTCATCCTTGGCATGACAGGTGTTGCAATCCGAACTCAGTTTGACCCGGTACAGGTTGCCGGTATGGCATGTTGCACAGGCGGTTGTGACGTGTTTGCCGCGCAACAGATATTTGGTATCGGTGTCGTGATTGAATTTGACGGTCTTCCAAAGTTGGGCGCCATGGCAGGATTCGCACTTTTCACCATACAGGCCCTTATGGCCTTTGGCACCGTCGTCGTCCTTCTTGTGGCAACCGACGCAGGCGCGCGGCGCACCCTTGTAATTGCTGCCCACCTTGTGACACTCGACGCACTTCACATTGACATGCTTTTCGGTCAGGGCAAAGCGCGTCGTTCCATGGTCAAACTTGAACTCTTTCCAGTTGGTCTGATTGTGGCAATCAGCACACTTGGTACCCATCGAGCCTTTGTGCACATCATCCTTGCGGTGACAAACACTGCACTGTGTGGACGCTTCGCGGTATTTCTTGCCCGCCACATGGCACTTTTCACACTCAAGCAGCAGATGCTTTTCACGCAGTACAAAGTCGCTTTGGTTATGGTCAAACTTCTTCTTGTCCAGGTTAACAATTTGCGCCTCACGTCCCTTGTGCTCGGTGTGGCAATCGTGACAGGCCTGAGGCTTTAGCCTTCCGTGGTACCCGGCCTTGGCGCGCAGGTCAGCTCCTACCTCCTTGTGGCAATCCGCACACAGGCCCGATTGCGCATTGCGGTCAAACTTGACGTGACACTGCTTGCAATCATCTTCCCACTTCACATGGCCTTGTATGAGTTTGCCAGGCGCCAGAACAGACTCAAGACTTTGCGCCCCAACTCCGCACGGCAATGCCCAAGCCCATACGATAACGGTCAATGCGATGAGCAGCCGCTGCAGGGGATGAAGTTGCCATGCGATCATTTGGAGCATCTAATCAGTAAATATGCACCGCAATCACGTGAACAACGGTACTTATCACCAGCAAATAGACGAATGGAATGTGCGCGATGTGCCACAAAGAGAACAGACGCGCATAAGCCGTGTACTGAGCAACCCGGGTGACGGCATACAGATACTTCGAAACCAGTTTCTTGGTCTGTTTTACCCGCCGCACAAGATCGGCTTGACTCCATTGCTCTTGTTGTGCGAGCCTGTCCAGAACAGGGCGCAGGTCCGCAACGCAGCGCCGATAGGTCAGCCACTGGGTGAGCGGAAGCCAGAATATCTGCCGCGTATGCGTCAACCAACCAAGCTTTGCTTTAAGTTCACCTTGTTCAAAAGCCAGTAACCGGGTTTCGACAGCCGGTGCAAACGACAAGCGTGAGCGTGCTTCTTCTTCCTCCAACCCGGCCTGAACCTGCAGATCGCGCAAACTAGCCTTCTCGCCATGCAGACCCCGGTTAACCCTGGCGTAAATGAAACGACCGATCACCCCGCTGGCGGCGACTACGAGCATGCTGTACAACGCAACGCCCGCGTTTAGCGAGCCAATCCGGAAGCTCGAGTGCACCAGAATCAGGAAGGGCCCGCCGACTCCCAGCACCATATGGGCCAACAGCCACCACTTGGCAGGACCCCAATGCCGTGCGAAGCGAAAATATTTGCGTAACGGGTAGCTGAACAACAGCACCATCAGCAAGGTGCCGGCCACACCAATCCAGTAGCCAACACGATCACCGGGTTCAAACAAGCCCAACTTGCTGATCCACCAGGCAAGCAGCACCAAGGCGGTGATCCCAACATAGACAAGAACATCTACCTGTAGTGAGTTTCCACCCTTGCGGTCTTGGTCAACTGGTGCCGAACCAATCGGGCTGCGATCGGGCTTCAGCCCCCCCGCTGGCGACCCTGGGGCGCCAGGGCCCATGGAATAGGCCGCAATTGTCAAGGTATCTCTTCTCATGACGGTCTTTGATCTCAATTAAGTTGCCAGGTTCTTCTTACTGCACGTGATGGTAGTAAGGCCACCTTAAGCAAGGCTTAATGAAGTCCGTAACATTTCGTAAGCTTGCGAACGCAAACTCACTACTCGCCCGACACAGCGAGATTCAATGCACGTGGGCAAACCCGCTGACCAGGGTCACCAGGCCGACGCCAGAGGCCAGCCAGATGACCTGCGCCGCTGTTTCGCGCGCGCCCAGGCGTTTTTGCAACTGCGGAATCAAATCCGCCAGTGCCACATAAACAAAACTGCTACTGGCCACCACCAGAAAATAAGGCAGATAGGCCTGCAGACGCTCGACCAGCCAGTAGCCCAACAGCCCGCCCAGAGTCGTCACCGCCCCGGCCAGCGAGACTTTGACAAACGCCGTGCGCCGGTTGCTGGCACCGCTTCGCACGACCGACAGATCGCCCATGTGGTGCGGCACCTCGTGCGCCAGTACCGCCAGCGATGCCACCATGCCCAGGCGCAAATCGGCCATGAAAGCGGACGCAATCAGCACACCGTCGCCGAAGCAGTGCACGCTGTCACCGACCAACACCGCCCAAATGCCGGTCCCCGGCGCATTCCCATGCTGCTCGGTGTGCTCGGTGTGAGCATGATCATGGTGCGCACTGTGATCATGCCCATGCCCATGCTCATGACCGTGGTGCCAGAGTTCGGCCTTGTCCAGCAAGAAGAAGAAAATAATGCCTGCCAATAACACCATGAACAGGTTGTGCGCATCAACCGACCCCTCGAATGCCTCCGGCAGCAAGTGCATGAACGCGGTCGCCAGCAAAGCCCCGGCCGCCAGGCTCAGCATGTGTTGTGTGTAGCGGGCCAGCACACCAAAGCTCAAAAGCGCCGCCAACCAGACACTGCCCAAGCCGGCGGTCAGTGTCCCCATCAATATTGCAAGCAAGGTCATTTGTCGTGTTTCAGTTGTCCGGGTGGTCTAACCCGTGTTTGTCAAGAATCCATCGGCCGTCGAATGACAGCGAAGCTGCAGAGTACACCACACGTCATGCCGCTTTGGCGATCAACGCCCCTGCCCGTTCAGTTTTGATTTTATTGGCCGCATGGGCCACGACCTCCGGAATATGCTCATAGCCCAAAGTCATCCGCCTTCAAGGACAATCAGGCCATGGGCATTGGCAACTACATCAAGGTAATCGGGCGCGGCAAGGACGGCGCACGTTCGCTGACACGTGAACAATCATGTGACTTACTCGGCCAGATTCTCGATGGGCGCGTGACAGATTTCGAAGTCGGTGCCTTTTGCCTGGCGATGCGCATCAAAGGCGAAACAGCGCAGGAAATGGCCGGCTTTCTGGACGCCATTGATTGCCGGATCAGCAAAGTGTCAAGCGCAGGCCTTCCGACCGTGGTTCTGCCAAGCTACAACGGTGCACGCAAGCTGCCGCTGCTTACGCCCTTGCTGGCGCTGCTGCTGGCGCGCCAGGGTTTGGCTGTTTTGCTCCACGGCATGAAGACCGAGGCAAGCCGCGTTGGCGTGCAAGACGTGCTGGCGGCCCTTGGTACTGCTGCACAGACACAGATTGAGAGCATCACCCCGGGCACGCTCGCATTTGTTCCGACCGCCCTGCTCTGCCCCGCACTGGCGCGACTGCTCGACGTGCGTCGGGTGACGGGTCTGCGCAACCCGGCCCACAGCCTGGTCAAACTGCTAAATCCCTGCGATGGCCCGGCCCTGCTGGTGAGCAGTTATACGCATCCCGAGTACGCAGCCTCGATGGGCGCCACCTTCCATCTGATGCACTCCAATGCCCTGCTCTTGCGCGGCACCGAAGGCGAAGCGGTGGCCGACCCGCGCCGCACACCGGCCATGGACGCCTTTGTCAACGGGGAGTTGCGCCGCGTGCAGGAACAGCAAGACGGTGCACTGGGCCAAGTGCCAAGCCTGCCGGCAGTCGACGCGCAAAGTACCGCCGACTGGACACAGGCCGTGCTCGACGGTCACGAACCGGTCCCCACGCCGATCGCCCTGCAGGTGGCACACATCGTGCGTTTGTCGGAACAAATGGCAAGGCCCGCATGACAAACAAAATTCACACTTTTACCGGAGCCGTGCCGCCATCACGCAGCGGCTCTTGCACCTTGGTCGGTGCCGGCCCGGGCGACCCCGAGTTGCTGACGCTCAAAGCCCTTAAAGCAATTCAGTCGGCCACCGTCCTGCTGATTGACGACCTGGTGAACCCGGCGATCGTGGCCTTCGCCACGCCAACTGCACGCATCGTCCACGTGGGGAAAAGAGGCGGTTGCAAATCCACCCCGCAGGCCTTTATTGAAAAACTCATCATCATGGCCGTGCGCGAAGGCGAGGCCGTGGTGCGACTCAAGGGTGGCGACCCCCTGATCTTTGGACGCGGCGGCGAGGAAATGGCGCATTTGCAGGCAGCCGGTGTTCCCGTAACGGTGATCAATGGCATTACGGCAGGGCTGGCAGCGGCCACCGTCCTGGGTGTGCCGCTGACACACCGCGAGCATGCCCACGGCGTCGTATTCGTCACCGGCCACGCCGGCGACAAGGCGGCAGGCACTGACTGGCAGGCACTGGCCGCCATCGCCCACAGCGCCAAGCTGACGCTGGTCATCTACATGGGCGTCAGCAAAGCGCAGCACATTCAGGACGGCTTGCTGACTGGCCTGCCGGGCGGCACACCCGTGGCAGTCGTCCAGAACGCCAGTCTGGCAGAGCAACGCCACACGCTGTGCACCCTGGCCGAACTGCAACACACCATGGCACGCGAACAACTGGGCAGTCCCAGCGTCATTGTGGTGGGCGATGTGCTGCGCGGTTTGGCAGCAACACAACAAACCACCGTCGACAGGCCTGCCGCGAGCCAGTCCGGCTGCTAGTTTGATGCAAGAATTTGACCTCGTCATCGTGGGCGCTGGCGCTGCCGGCCTCTTTTGTGCCGGCATTGCCGGTCGGGCCGGTCTCAAGGTGCTGCTGCTCGACCACAGCGACAAGGTGGCAGAAAAAATCCGCATCTCAGGCGGCGGTCGCTGCAACTTCACCAACAGAGATACCTCGCCCGACAATTTTTTGAGCGACAACCCAAATTTTTGCCGCTCTGCCCTGTCGCGCTACACACCGCGCCAATTCACTGAGCTGCTGCAACGCCATGGCGTTCCCTTTCACGAAAAACACAAGGGTCAACTGTTTTGCGACCGCTCGGCTCAGGACATCATCGATGTGTTGCTGGCCGAATGTGAAGCCGGGCAGGTTACGCGCTGGCATGCCTCTCGCCTCAACAGCGTCAGAGCACAGGCTGTCGACCCGGTCGGGACCGGCGCTAACGGTTTTGAAATCGACACCGATCAAACGATCATTCGAACGCGCGCACTCGTCATCGCCACCGGCGGCCTGTCCATCCCCAAGATCGGCGCCACCGATTTCGGTTACCAGATCGCACGCCAATTTGGCCTGCGCCTGGTCCCACCCCGCCCGGCGCTGGTACCTCTGACGTTCGACGCCCAATCCTGGGCGCCTTACACGCAGTTGGCCGGGTTGTCACTTCCGGTCGTCATCGAGACCGGCAGCGGCAAGAGCCGAAAAAGCTTCCGCGAAGACCTGCTGTTCACCCACCGCGGCCTCAGCGGCCCGGCAGTTTTGCAGATATCAAGCTATTGGCAAGCCGGCACGCCGATCCGGATCAATCTGCTGCCCGACACCGACCTGCTGCCAACCCTGCTGCGCGCCAAAGCGAGTTCGCGCCGACTGATTGCCAACGAACTTGCAAGCCTGGTGCCCGCGCGTCTGGCCGACACCTGGGTTGCGCAAGGCGCCAGCGCCGGTCACAACTGGCAGCGCCCAATCAATGAGGCCAGCGACAAGGCGCTGGCAGCGCTGGCGCAGCGCCTGTGCAGTTGGGAACTGACCCCCACCGGCACCGAAGGCTATCAAAAGGCCGAGGTCACGGCTGGCGGCGTTGATACCCGCGATCTGTCGTCCCAAACCATGGAGTCAAAGCAGGCGGGCCTGTATTTCATCGGTGAAGTGGTGGACGTCACCGGCTGGCTCGGTGGCTACAACTTTCAGTGGGCCTGGGCCAGTGCGTACGCCTGCGCCCAGGCACTGGCCGGAAAACTGCGTCCGCAGGTCGCACAAAATCCGGGATAACAAGGCTATAATTCAACGCTTTGCTGGCAAACCCTCGCTGCCGGATCCAATTTTTAGCGGGGACTTTCGCAGAGAAATCATCAAAGGCTTGATCTACCTTTGACTCCATCTGCACATTCTGGACAACTTTACGTAAATGACAACCATCCGTGTAAAAGAGAACGAACCCTTTGACGTCGCGCTTCGCCGCTTCAAACGCACCATTGAAAAACTGGGCCTTTTGACTGACTTGCGCGCACGCGAGTTCTACGAAAAGCCCACAGCAGAACGCAAGCGCAAGAAGGCTGCGGCGGTCAAGCGCAACTACAAGCGCATCCGTGCCATGCAGTTGCCCAAGAAGATGTACTAAACCTGATACTTGCGCGACAGGCTCTCGCACTGTTCGCAACAGGTTAAGGCTATCGAAGCCGCAAAACAGCTCGCCGGAAATTTCAGGCGGGCTTTTTTCATTTCAGACGCACAACGAATTCAGCAAGGACACCGACCATGTCACTCAAAGACCAGATCACCGAAGACATGAAAAACGCCATGCGTGCCAAGGACAGCGCGCGCCTGGGTGCCATCCGCCTGTTGCTGGCTGCGGCCAAGCAAAAGGAAGTCGATGAGCGCGTAGTGCTCGACGACACCGCCATGGTGGCCATCGTCGACAAACTGATCAAACAGCGCAAGGATTCCATCACCGCCTTCACGCAGGCCAATCGCATGGACCTGGCCGACAAGGAAAGCGCCGAAGTGAAAGTGCTGGAGGTCTATCTGCCCCAGCGCCTGAGCGCCGAAGAACTTGCCAGCGCCGTGCGCGCCATCGTCGCCGAACTCGCCAAAGAGTTGGGACGCGCTGCCGGTCCCGGCGACATGGGCAAGGTGATGGGCGCCGTCAAAGCGCAACTGGCTGGCAAGGCCGACATGGGCCAGGTTTCAGCAGCCGTCAAGGCCGCCTTAACGCCAAGCCCCTAAAGCCACAAGAAGTTTTGCCGCCGGGCCGCCCCAAGGCAAAACAGCCCCCTCGGGGGGCAGCGCACTACGCGAAGCGAGAAGCGTGGGGGCCTTAGCTTCCAGCAACGGTCATCCGATTCACGAGAATCGAACCAACGGTCTTGGCGCCGTAGTTGTAGGTATCGGAGCCGACCGCCAGAATGCCCTTGAGCATGTTCTTCATGTTGCCGGCAATGGTGATTTCCTGCACCGGGTAGGCGATGCGCCCCTTCTCAACCCAGAAGCCGCTGGCGCCGCGCGAATAGTCGCCGGTGACGTAATTGACGCCACTGCCCATCAACTCGGTCACGAACAAACCGGTACCGAGCTTCTCCAGCATCGCGTCCAGGTCATCACCGGCGCGCGTCAGGCGCGAGCTCAGGATCAGGTTGTGCGAGCCGCCGGCGTTGCCGGTGGTTTTCATGCCCAGTTTGCGTGCCGAATAGCTGCCCAGAAAATAGCCCTGCACGCGACCGGCCTGCACCACGTGGCGCGCCTGCACGCGAACGCCCTCGTCGTCAAAGGGCGAACTGCCTTTGCCGCGCTTGAGAAACGGGTCTTCCAGCAGGTCAATGTGCTTGGGCAAGACCTGTTTGCCCAACGAATCGAGCAGGAATGAACTCTTGCGGTACAGCGAACCACCGCTGATGGCCTGCACAAAGCTGCCCAGCAGACCCGCAGCCAAAGGTGACTCAAACAGGATCGGGCACTCGGTGGTGGCAATCTTGCGCGCCTTCAGGCGGCTCAGGGCGCGTTCCGCCGCGTAGCGTCCAACGGCTTCAGGTGAAGCCAGTTCGGCCGCATCACGCATCGAGCTGTACCAGGCATCGCGCTGCATGCCGCTGCCCTTGCCGGCAATGGGCGACACCGACAAGGAATGGCGCGAGCTGGCATAGCCGCCCCGAAACCCGTGCGTATGGGCGCTGAAGAAATGCGACTGCTGGGCCGCCACGCTGGCGCCCTCGCTGTTGCTGATGCGCGCACTGGTCTGCAGCGCTGCCGCTTCGCAGCGCATTGCCAACGTTGCCGCATCCTCGCTGGTAATAGCCCAGGGGTAGAAAAGATCAAGATCGCTGCGCTGCTCGCCAACAGGCGCCACATCATCGCTATCGGGCAAGCCCGCCATCGGGTCCTCGGCCGTGAAACGCGCAATGTCGTAGGCCGCACGCACGGTCTGCTCGATCGCGCCAGCCGAGAAGTCGGAAGTGCTGGCACTGCCGCGCCGCTTGCCCATGTACACCGTCACGCCGAGCGACTTGTCGCGGTTGCGCTCGACATTCTCCGACTCACCCTTGCGCACGGAAACACTCAGGCCGCAGCCCTCGGACGCTTCGGCACCGGCATCGCTGGCACCGAGCTTTCTGGCATGCGCAAGCGCGCTGTCCACCAGACCCTCAAAAAATGCGCGGCTGTAGGCAAAGCCGCTGTCGGCGCGCTGCGCCGTCGCGGGGGCGATCTTGGTCATGTTCGGTTTCTTCATATCGGAGGCTATGATACTTGGCTATGTCACGCAAACTCAAAAAAGGCTATTTCGTCCGCGGTGAATTCGTCGCCGAAGGCAGCGAACGCGATCTTGAACTCAAACGCGAGCTCAAAGGAACCGACGAACAAAGCCGCACCGACCTCAAACGCGAAAGCACCGAATTGCAAAAGCTCGGAGAGGATTTGCTCACCCTGCGCGTCGACTTGATCGAGCGCCTGGATGTGTCCGAAAAGCTCAAGGACGCTGTCGCCGAGGCCAAGCGCATCACCAACTTTGAGGGCAAACGGCGCCAGATGCAGTACATCGGCAAGCTCATGCGCAAGGTTGATCCGGAGGTGCTGGAGACCATGCGTTCGGCATTGGTCGAGCAAAACAGCGGCTCGGCGCAGGAAAACCTGGTGCTGCATCTGACGGAGACCTGGCGCGATCGCCTGCTGGCATCCGAAGACGCCTTCGGCGAATGGATCACACGCTGCCCCGACACCGACACGCAGCAACTGCGCGCCCTGATCCGTCAGGCGCGCAAGGACGCCGTGCCCGAGAAACCCGGCGCAGCGGTACGCCATGGCCGTGCCTACCGCGACATCTTCCAGTTGGTGCGCGAGCACCTGACAAACGAGGCAGACACGGGAGCAACGCCATGAGCAGCGAAGTTCCGGCACTGGACACGGTTCGCATCGGCATCGTCTCCATCAGCGACCGTGCCTCCAGCGGCGTCTATGTCGACAAGGGCTTGCCGGCGCTGCAGGAATGGCTGAGCCGCGCCCTGAAAAACCCGCTGCAGTTTGAGCCACGCCTGATTGCGGATGAGCAGGCGCGCATCAGCGAAACCCTGATCGAACTGGTTGACGCCGGCTGCGCGCTGGTGCTGACCACCGGCGGCACCGGTCCAGCGTTGCGCGACGTGACGCCCGAAGCGACGCTGGCGGTGGCGCACAAGGAAATGCCGGGCTTTGGCGAACAGATGCGCCAGATCAGCCTCAAATTCGTGCCAACCGCCATCCTGTCCAGGCAAGTGGCGGTCATCCGCAATCAGACGCTGATCATCAACCTGCCGGGGCAGCCGAAATCAATTCAGGAAACACTCGAAGGCCTGCGCGACAGCAGCGGTGCCTCGGTGATGGCCGGTATCTTTGCTGCCGTGCCCTATTGCATCGATCTGATCGGCGGCCCCTACCTGGAAACAAACGACGAAGTCTGCAAGGCGTTTCGACCCAAGTCGGCCATGCGACCCACGCCCTGACGCTCATTGCGTCCCGGAATCAGTGCACGTCTGCTGCATGAACCAGGTGCCGCAGCAAACTTCGCAGTTTGGCTGGGCGCACCGGCTTTTGCAGCAAACTGAGTCCCGCAGCTTGTGCCTGCTGCCTGACGTCCGCCTCGGTGTCACCGCTGACCAAGCAGGCCATAATGCGCCGGCCGGCGATGGCCCGCAGCAGATCGACCGCCTCAATGCCATCGATGCCACCGCCCAAGCGGAAGTCGCTGATGATGAGATCCGGCGCCGGATTCAGCCGGTACCAGTCGCAGGCCGCTTGCGCCCCCTCAAATTCGGTCACGCTACAACCCCAGGACTGCAGCAGGCTTGCCAGGCTGACCCGGCCCAGCGCGTCGTCCTCGATCAGCACAACGCGCAGACCCTTGAATTGGATTTTTGACACCAAATCCCGGGCCTCCTCGTTGCTGCCGCTCTCACGAGGCACCGCCAAGGGGACAGTCAGCGTCAAACGCGTTCCGCATCCCGGCTCCGAACGCAGCGCCAATGGATGCTTGAGAAGGCTGCAGGCACGCTGCACAATATTCAAACCCACACCCAGACCCTGAGCGCGGTCGCGCTGCGGATTTTCAACCTGAAAGAATTCCTGAAAGATGTCTTCGTGGTGTTCTGCCGCAATGCCAATGCCGTTGTCGCGCACTTCGATGCGAAGGCGCTTGCCGTCACGCGTGACCCGACAGGCAACCAGCACCGTGCCGTGTGGCGTGTACTTGATCGCGTTGCTGACAAGGTTGAGCAGAATTCGGTGCAGCAGACCCGGGTCACTTTCAACCCAGGCATTTGACGGCCGAAACCGAAGACGCAGGCCCTTGGCACTCGCTGCAGCAGAAAAATTTTCGCGCAAGGGGTCAAAGATACTGTGGATCGGAAGCGCAACCCGGCTAATCTCCAACTGCCCCGACTCCAGCCGCGCGACGTCAAAGAAATCGTCGAGCATGTCCTGCATGGCACGCACCGAGGCCTCCACGCCTGCCAGCAGTTGTCCGGTTTGCGCGTCATGCGGCAACTCCATCAGTCTGGCCACAAACATGCCCAGTGCATGGGCCGGCTGGCGCAGGTCATGACTGGCAGATGCCAAAAAGCGCGACTTCAACCGGCTTGCCTTCTCGGCTTTGAAGCGCGCGGCTTCGAGCGCCGCGACGCTGGCTGTGCGCTCGGTGATGTCACGCAGCGAAACCTGGCGCGCCGGCGCGCCATCGTAATCAATGGTGCGGATCATGAATTCAACGTCGATGACGCGTCCATCCACCCTGATCAATTTCTCCTCAAGCCGCGGCGAATGAATGTCATGCTCCATTTTTGGCGAATTGGCTCTGCGCGCCAGGACAGCACCGCGGTATTCGGGATGCACCCAGTCAAGCGTCGAAGTGCCCAGCACATCACGCGCCGAGGCTGCGCCTATCAACTCCAGCGCCGCCGGATTGACAAAAAGTATACGGTCATCACGGTACACAACCAGGGCCTCGGGCGTCCATTCCACCAGCGTGCGGTAGCGTTGCTCGCTGTCCTTCAGAACCGCTTCCAGCCTGGTGCGCTGCTCGATTTCATTTTCAGCCAGCGCCAGCGCCCGCCGTGTCCGCAGCACGATGTAATAGGTCAGGCCGCTGGTGAATCCAAACACCGCAATGAAAGTAACCAGTTGCGTGAAACCAGCACCCAGATAAGGCGCAGGCAACCAACCTGCGTTCTCGGCCACGATCAAACCCAGCACCGCCAGCGAGGCCGCCACGCTGCCAAACACCACGCCGCGCAACTCATACAGCGCACCCGTCATCAATAACCAAAATACAAAAATTGATGTCGTCGGCGTGCGGATGGTTCCCAGGCTTGCCGTGACGCCCGTAATGAAAACCAGGCCAAAGACAACAAACCCGGCGCACGCCAGTTGCACCCGGCCGATACGCAACCAGCGCAAAAACTGCGCCAGCACCACAGCGGCAAAAAGATCCAGCATCAGTACACGGCCCGGGGTTCCCGTGCCCAACACCGTGCCCACCGTGATCGTCAGGATCAGGGCAATACTGCCCAAACCGATCAGGTTGAGCAAGGCGGCCTGGCGCGTCTTTTCCTCGTCGCCTTCAAAAACAGGCGGTGCCAGCCAGCGTTTGATTCTCTGCATCCCAAGTCCTATTTATGTTGTCATTATGCGTTCAGTTTAACTGCCCCTCAAGCTTGGAGCCAGGCTGCAGCCCACAGAACGGCGGACTCCAGATGCAGCAGCGCTGCGGTGCCGGGCGGCGCACCGAGTTCAAAGCGCTCACCGCGAATCGCCATCAAGGTGCACGGCGGCGGCGTGCCGTGCAATTCACCAAACAAATGCCACAGGGCTGCGGGTGTCAGCGCATGGCTGCGCAGACTGGGGTCGTGCGCTGGCGTCAGTTGTGTCACTTCGAACGGTGCCAAGCAGCTCTGGCTGGCATCGACCAGCAACACGCGTTCGCGGCCCAGCAAGTCCAGTGCGTGTTCGATCTGCAACTGGTAGTCTTCCAGGTATTCGACCCGCCCCGAGTTCAGGCCCAGTTCGCGCAGGCGATCCAGGCACAGCGGCCCCAGCGCATCGTCGCCCCGGCTGCGGTTACCCCAGCCCAACACCAGCACCGGATCCCGGGTCATTGAGTAGAACGCAGCCTGCGGTCCAGCAGCGCGCCATCGGGACCCAACAAAACCACCTCCAGCGGCATCTGCCCGAGCGCGTGGGTGGCGCAGGACAGGCAGGGGTCGTATGCGCGAATCGCGACCTCGATGTGGTTGAGCAGGCCCTCGGTCAACTCGCGCCCATCGAGGTACTGCGCTGCAACTGAACGCACGGCCTCGTTCATGGCCTGGTTGTTGTGCGTGGTCGAGACAATCAGATTGCAGCGGGTCACCAGATCATCGGCGCCGACTTCGTAATCATGGAACAGTGTGCCGCGCGGCGCCTCGATGACGCCGACGCCACGGTGCTGACGCAGGCCCGTCGCCATGCGCTCGCCGCTGAGGATATCGGGGTCATCCAGCAGGCCTTCGATCACCTCAACGCAGTGCAGCAGTTCGATCATGCGCGCCCAGTGGTAGGCCAGCGCGCCGTGCTGCGGCCGAGCGCCGCCATAGGCCACGAATTCGCGGCGCTGCGCTTCGGCCAGCGGGCTCGGGATGAAATCGCAGTTTTGGATGCGCGCCAGCGGACCAACCCGGTAGCTCCCCAGCGTCGGCCCCAGGTTGCGCAGAAACGGGAACTTCATGTAGCTCCAGGGCTTGACCTCTTCCTCAATCAGGTCGAGGTAGTTCTGTGCGTCAGCCCCATCGAACAGGATGCTGCCATCGGCATCGCGCGCGCGCAGCACGCCGTCGTAGAGCTCAAATGCGCCGTCAGCGCGCACCAGTGACAGCATGCTGCTGGGCACGGCGCCAAAGCTGTCGTAGAGCGCCGGGTTTTGCGCGTGCAACTGCTTGGCAATCGCCACCGCCTCCTGCGCCCAGGCCAGCATCTGCGCCACGTCCCGCTGCAACAGCGCGTGGTCAGCGGCGCTCACATGCTGATTGACGCCACCCGGCACAGCACCGGTGCCGTGCACGCGCTTGCCGGCCGTGGCGCGGATCAACTCCTGGCCAAACTTGCGCAGCAGCACGCCCTTGCGCGCGATCTCGGGGTGCGCCTGCGCCATGCCGACGATGTTGCGCCGGTTCAGATCCGAATCGAAACCAAACAGCAGGTCGGGCGAGGCCAGGTAGAAAAAGTGCAAGGCGTGCGACTGCATGACCTGGCCGTAATGCATGAGGCGCCGAATTTTTTGCGCCGAAGCCGTGATTCGCGCCCCCAGCACGCGGTCAAAAGCCTTGGCCGCTGCCAGTTGGTGCGACACCGGACAGATGCCGCACAGGCGCTGCACCATCACCGGAACTTCCCAATAGGGCCGGCCCTCGATGAACTTCTCGAAGCCGCGGAACTCGACGATGTGCAGCCGCGCCTGCTGCACGCGGTTCTGCTCGTCGAGCAGCAGGGTCACCTTGCCATGGCCTTCGACGCGCGAGACCGGGTCGATGGCGACCCGGCGCAGGCCCTGCGGATTGGCGGCGGTTTCAAGTGATTTTTTCATGATCAGTCGTAGCGCAGCAGGCCGTGGCCCAGGTGCGGTGTGCGCCCGGCCATCAGGTCGGTCAGGAAGCGCCAGAAGGCGTCGGCCGGCGGCGGGCAGCCGGGCAGGAAGTAGTCCACGTGCACCACTTCGCTGATCGGGTGTACCTTGTTCAGCGGCAGCGGCAGTTCCGGATCGTTGGGCACCGCGCTGCCCGCGCTCATGCCGGAGCGACTGCGGTAAACCTCGCTCAGCAGTGCGCCCAGATCGAGGTGGTTGCGCTGCGCCGGCAGACCGCCGGTGATGGCACAGGCGCCCACCGCCACCAGCGTCTTGCAGTGCGCGCGGAATTCGCGCAGCACGGTCACGTTCTCGGCGTTGCAGAGACCCCCTTCGACCAGCCCGATGTCACAGACCCCGAGCTGCTTGATGTCAGTCAGCGGTGAGCGGTCGAATTCAATGCGCTCGACCAGATCAAACAGGCGCTCGTCGATATCGAGCAGCGACATATGGCAGCCAAAGCAACCCGCCAGCGAGACCGTGGCGACCCGGAACTTGCGCACGGGTAATGACGCGATGCTCATGGCAGGACCTTCGGCGGTGTCGGCGCCAGCGGCTGCAAGTCAAAGCGACGCTGCCCGATCGGGATCGCAAAGCCACGGCGTTTGGGCAGGATGGCACCGACCGGGCAGATACGGGCTGCGCGATCGTCCAGTGTCAACTGCGTATCGGCCAAACGTCCACTGTCGCTGTTGACCAGCAAATGACGAGTGCGACCGCGACCGCCCGTGGCGAACACGTTCTTGCCGTCGATTTCGTGGCTGGCACGCACGCACAAGGAACACAGAATGCAGCGATTGAGGTCGAGCAGGATGTCGGGGTGGCTGGCGTCCACCGGGCGGTCCGGATAGAACTCCTCGAAGTGCGGCCCCGTCATGCCCATCTGGTAGGCCGTGGCCTGCAACAGGCAGTTGCCGCTTTTCTCGCAACTCGGGCAGAAGTGGTTGCCCTCGACAAACAGCATCTGTAACAGCGTTTTGCGCTGGGCGTTGATTTCTTCAGTGTCGCTCTCGACCTCCAGCGCGGCGCTGGCCGGCTGCGTGCAGGACGCAACCAGGCGGCCATTGACCTTGACATGGCACAAGCGACAGGAGCCATGCGCGGCAAAGTCCGGATGCCAGCACAGGTGCGGGATGTAGCGCCCGGCACGCGTGGCAGCCTGCAGCACGGTCTCGCCGGGGGCAAACGGCAACTCGCTGCCGTCGAGCACAAAGTTCAAGGGCGACTCCGGCGTGTTCATGTCAGGTCTTCCAGGTGCGCGCCGGCATCGTCGCGACCGGTCATGCGCCGCGCAATCGAGAGTTCGGCGTCGAGGTCGAAGCCGGGCTCGAACTGGAGCCACTTCATGCGCCGCTCGTAGGCCGGGCGGAACTTGCGCAACGTGTCACGCAAGGGGTTGCAAGCCGCAGCACCCAGGCCGCAGTGGCTGGTCGTTCGCATCAGTTGATCGAGTTCCTGCAGCACGTCCAGATCCTCGCGCGAACCGTGGCCCTCGGCGAGTTTGTCCATGCGCTTGCAAACCAGCGCGCTGCCGACGCGGCACGGGGTGCAAAAGCCGCAGCTCTCGTGCGCAAAGAAGTGGGCAAAGCTGCGTGCCACCTCGAACATGTCGCGCCCGGCACCCAACACCATGAAGGCACCGGCTGTTGGCACATCCTCGAACGCCACACGACGCCCGAATTCATTGGCCGCGAGACAAACCCCCGATGGCCCGCCAACCTGCACCGCCTGCGCATCGTGCGCGCCACAGTCCTGCAGGATGCGCTCGATCGGCGTGCCGAACGGGTACTCGTAAATTCCCGGGCGTTCGCAATCACCCGAGACCGAATGGAGTTTGGTTCCGCTCGACTGCGGCGTGCCGATGGCCGTCCACTGCGCAGCACCGTGCATGGCGATCTGGCTGGCGGCACAGAAGGTCTCGACGTTGTTGACGATGGTCGGGTGGCCAAGATAGCCGTGCTCCACCGGAAATGGCGGGCGGATGCGCGGCGTGCCACGCTTGCCTTCAAGCGACTCGATCAGCGCCGACTCTTCGCCGCACACATAGGCGCCAGCGCCGACGTGGATGGCAACATCAAAGTCAAAACCTGGCTGGCCCAGGATGCTGTCGCCGAGCAGTTGCGCAGCACGCCGGCGCGCCAGCACCGTTTGCAGATGTTCCAGCAGATAGCGGTACTCGCCACGCAGATAAAGCAGGCCACGGCGTGCGCCGATGACCTTTGCTGCAATCGTCATGCCCTCGAAGACGGTGTCGGCGCAGCGACTCAAGAGCACGCGGTCTTTGAAAGTGCCGGGCTCGCCTTCGTCGGCATTGCAGACGACGATGTGCTCGCCACCCGGGGCATTGCGGCACAGGTCCCATTTCAGGCCGGTGGCAAAACCGGCGCCGCCACGGCCGCGCAGTTTGGAAAGCTTGACTTCGTCGAGCATGGCCGGTGCGCCGCGCGCCAGTGCCGCCGCCAGCGCCGCACCCGGCGCCGCCTGCGCTCCGAGCAGCACATCGGCGCGGCGAATGTTGTCCTGCACCTCGAACCAGTGGGACGGCCACTGCGCCACCGGTACCTGCGCCTCGATCAGTTCAGCGATCTGCGCCACACGCGCCGCGTCGAGCCGGGTCACCACCTGATGCTGGTTGATGAGCAGAGCCGGGCCCTGGTCGCACAGGCCGGTGCAGGAGCAGGTATCCACACTGACCCGACCGTCGGCGCGCATCCGCCCCGGCGTAACGCGTAACAGCCGGCACAGCTCGGCGCGCAGTGCCTCGCTGCCGAGCATGCGATCCGTGACGTTGTCGCTGAACAGCACGCGGTAGGCGCCGACCGGCTGCGTGTAGAAGAAACGATAGAAGCCGGCCACGCCTTCGACCTGCGCCAGCGTCAAGCCCAGTGCGGCAGCGATTTGCCCCAGCGTGTCAGGCGGCAACCAGCCCTGCAGCGCCTGTGCCTCACGCAGCAACTGCACCAGCGCCTGCGGCTCAACGCCGTAACGTGCCAGCAAGGCTTGCAGTTCGGGTGTGACAGCAACGGATGGGTTCGGGTACATGGTCTTGGGCGACGGCACTGAGATTCCAGGCCCAGTGTAGTACCAGGTGCCGTGCCACAATTTGCAGATAGATCAACAAATACGAGGAGATACCATGAAAAAACTGCTTTTGGGCATCGCCGCCCTGCTGCTGGCGCTCGCTGCCTACTTGAGCCTGTGGCCGGTACCGATCAAGGCCGTGACCTGGAGCGCAGCGGCGGCGTCCGGCTACGTCGGTGTGCACGCCGCCAACAACAAACTCGCTGGTCTGAAAATGATTTCACTGGGCCAGGAAGAAGGCCCTGAGCACATCGTGCTGGCCAAGGATGGCAAGCTCTACACCACGGTGGCCAGCGGCAACATCCTGCGCATGAACCCGGACGGCAGCGCACAGGAGGTGTTTGCCAACACCGGCGGGCGCGTGCTCGGTTTTGACTTTGATGCCAGCGGCAACCTGATCGCCGCCGACGCCGTCAAGGGACTGCTGTCGATCAGCCCGGACCGACAAATCAGCATCCTGACCGACAAGATCGGCAGTGATCGGATTCGCTACGCTGACGCCGTGATCGTGGCGCGCAACGGCAAGATGTACGTCAGCGATGCCTCGGCCCGTTTCGCGCCGGCCGACTGGGGCGGCACCTTCGAGGCCAGCATCCTCGACATCCTGGAGCAGTCGGCCACGGGACGGATTCTGGAATATGACCCGGCAACAAAGGCCACCCGTCTGGTGGCCAAAGGTTTTAGTTTTGCCAATGGCGTGGCGCTCAGTCAGGACGAGCAGACACTGTTCGTCAATGAAACCGGCAAGTACCGGGTCTGGAAAATTGCAGTGGGCGCCAACGGAATTGACGTAGCAGAAAAAGGCGCACAGGCCAGCGTTCTGCTCGACAACCTGCCCGGTTATCCGGACAACCTGATGCGCGGCCTGGACGGCAAGATCTGGCTTGGCTTTGCCAAGCCGAGGAACCCGACGATTGACAATTTCGCCGCCAAGCCCTTCCTGCGCGAGCTCACGCTACGCCTGCCACGCGCGCTGTGGCCGATCCCGAAAGCCTATGGCCATGTGATCGCTTTCACGGAAGACGGCAAGGTGGTGGCAGATTTGCAAGACCCGAGCGGCGCTTACCCGGAGACGACGGCGGTCACGGAAACGCCCGAGCGGCTCTATATCCAGAGCCTGCATGCCAAGGGGCTTGGCTGGTTGCCGAAGTAAGACTTGGGGGGATCAGGCTTGCGCCGGTGTGTCCGACCCGGGCTGCTGCGACTCGCCTGAGTGTTCATCGGGCGCGTCATCGGGCCCACCCTCGCCGACCTTGCGCTCGGCCTTGTGCTTGAGCTTTTCTTCTTTCTTCTTTTTCTTTGCCAGCTCTTTCTGGCGCTTCTCGTATCCGTAGTTAGGTGTAGCCAAGGTATGCTTTCAGGTAGTTGGGGCCACTTTACCATTGAGTGACCGGGGCCTGAGCGGCCAGGTACAAATTATTCTTGACTCAGACAGTGGGCACCGGTCCCTGCGCTGCGCTCCATCGCACACTGCCACGGTAAGCATGCCAGCTGGCGTGTCCGAGCCAGGGGCCGATCACCAGCAAACCGACCGCCCAGGGCAGCAGCGCCAGGATCACCAGGAACGTGATCAGCGCCCCCCACAACAGCATCACCAGGGTGTTGCCGAACACCACCTGCAGGCTGGTAATGGCAGCCGAAATGGCATCGGTGTCGCGGTCCAGGATCATCGGGATCGAGACCACCGCCACCGCAAACACCAGGCCGGCGAAAGCACCGCCCACCAGCAGGTAGACCAGCAGGAACTCCCAGTTCTCGGCGCTGAAGATGGCCTGTATCACGCCCGCGGTGGAGGGCATGCCAGTGTTGAAGAAGACGGCAAACACCACCAGAGAGGCTCGGCCCCATAACAGCTCCAGCACGATCAGCACCAACAGCAGCATGCCCATGCTGCCCAGATGCCGGTCCCAGCAAGTCAGCGACAGGCCCAGCTCCGGCACCAGACCCTGTTCGCGGCGCCGGCTAACCTCATACAGCCCCATCGCCAGGAAGGGGCCAACCAACAGACAGCCCGAGGCGATCGACATCGCGTACTCGGGCTTGTTGCGAAAGACTGCACCCAGAACTATCGCCATGATCCAGAAACAGAAGCCATAGAACAGGCCGATGCCACGACTGGCCAGCAAATCACGCCCGCCCAGCGCGAGCCAGTGAAAGGGGTCGCGCAGGCTCAGGACGAGAATCGTTTTTTGCGCCGCCTCAGGCGCGCCGGACTCGGGGGGCTGGTTCATGCGCGCAGACTAACCGGGATCGGCCAGCCTGAATACTCAGGAAAACACTGAGCCCCAATCGGCATTGGGCACCGACCCGCAATCCATGCTGCAGAAGGCATGGATGCCGGATCGAGGTCCGGCATGACACACTTCTATCGCGCCAGCACCAGAAGCGCCTGCGCCAGATCCGCCTGCAGATCAGCCGCGGCTTCAAGACCAACCGAGAACCGCACCAGCGTGCCACGCTGCAGTTGCGCCGGCCACTGGCTGCGCATGGAAGCCAGGTCGTAGGGCACAACCAGGCTCATCGGGCCGCCCCAGCTGTAGCCAATGCCAAAGAGCTTGAGCGCATCGCAGAAGGCATCGACCTGTGCCTGCACGTAGCGCGGCTGCAGGATCACGCTGAAGAGTCCGGCCGCCGTGCCGGGGCCGTTCGGGCACAGTGCGCGCCAGTGATCGTGCCCTGGTGAGCCGGGCAGCACTGGATGCAGTACCTGGGCAAACTCGCTGCGGCCCTGGCACCAGCGCGCCAGTTGCCGCGTCGCCTCGTCGTGGGCGCGGTAGCGCAGCGCCATACTCGGCAGTGAGCGCAGCACGGCCTCGACATCGTTGGCACCAACACCAAAGCCCATGCGCATGTGTGTGAGCTTGAGCTTCATGTGCAAGGCCGCATCGCGCGTGATGACACTGCCCATCAACACGTCACCGCCGCCACTGGGGTATTTGGTCAGCGCATGGACCGAGATGTCAACGCCCAGCGCCTCATCTGATCCCGGCGTCAGGTCAAAGGGCGCAAAGGCCAGTCCGGCACCCCAGGTATTGTCCAAGGCGCACAGCACGCCGCGCGCCCTGCAGATGCGCACCTGCTCGCACAGATCGGGAAACTCCAGCGTCACCGAACCGGCCGCTTCCAGCCAGACCAGGCGCGTCTGCGGGCTGATCTTGGCGGCCAGGTCCTGCACATCCATCGGGTCGTAATAGCGGTGGCTGATGCCCCAGGTCTTGAGCTCACCCTCAGCCAGCGCCTTGTTCGGGCCATAGGCGTTGTCCGGCAGCAGCACCTCGTCGCCACTGCGCAGCAGGGACAGCGCCACGCTGGCGATCGCCGCCAGACCACTGGGCAGCAGCAGGCACTGCAGGCCGCCTTCGAGCGTGCACAAACGTTCTTCGAGCAGGTAGCTGGTGGGCGTGCCGTGCAGGCCGTAGGTGTAGGCCGACTTGTCTTTCCAGTCGAAGTTGCGCATCGCCGCCACGTTCGGAAACAGCACGGTCGAGGCCTTGAAGACGCCGGGCTGCGGCGCGGCAAATCCGGCCGGCGGCACGTAAGCGTGGTGAATCAGCGCCGTCGTGATGTCACTCATGACAGCTTCACCTTCAGACGCTCCACTTTTCAATCAATTGCTGCGGGCGCGTGGAGTCGTAGCCTTCAAACGGCTGGTGAATCCAGGGGTTGGTCGGCAGGAATTCAACCGAATAGTCGGCCTCGAAAGTGGACAGCGCCTTGGTCCAGATCACGGCACTGCGCAGTTCGGTAATCGGCTTGTAGTTGTTCTTGAGCTGATGAATGACGGCTCTGAGCGTGTGACCCGAATCGGCCAGATCGTCCACCAGCAGCACCTTGCCCGCTATCTCACCCTTGGGCGTCGTGATGTAGTGCGCGATATCCAGAATACCCTGCACGGTTCCTGATTCGGAGCGGTAGGAACTGGTGGACATGATGGCCAGCGGCTTGTCAAAAACGCGCGACAGGATGTCACCCGGGCGCATACCGCCACGCGCCAGACACAAAATAGTGTCGAATTCCCAGCCCGATTGGAAAATTTTGATCGCCAGTTTTTCGATCAGGTTGTTGTATTCGTCATAACTCACGTACAGGTGTTTGCCGTCTTCCGTCAACATGGGTGTGCTCCTGAATCAATCAACCAGATAGGGATGGCGCAGCAAAATCGTCTGCTCTCGGTCGGGGCCGGTGGAAACCATATGGATCGGCACACCGGTGACCTGCTCGATGCGCTGCAGGTACAGGCGCGCATTGGTCGGCAGATCGTCGAACTGCGTCACGCCCACCGTGCTGTCGCTCCAGCCGGCAATGCTTTCGTAAATCGGCTTGCAGCGTTCGATGTCGTCGGCACCCATGGGCAGGATGTCCACACGTTGCCCATCGAGTTCGTAGCCGGTGCACAGCAGCAGTTCGCTCAGGCCGTCGAGCACGTCGAGCTTGGTGATGCACAAACCGCTCAGGCCGTTGACCTGGGCGCTGCGCTTGAGCAAGGCCGCATCGAACCAGCCGCAGCGCCGGCTGCGCCCGGTGGTGACGCCTTTTTCGGCGCCCACCGTGCTCATGTGGTAGCCCGGCGTGCCCGGCACTTCCCACTGCAATTCGGTCGGGAACGGGCCACCGCCAACGCG
>CAITXW010000115.1 GCA_903896425.1 uncultured beta proteobacterium
TCTCGTCCACGATGATCTGGGCCACGGCGAGCTTGACGCTGCGCTGCGCCGTCGGTCGTTGCGCCGCGTCAATCGAATCGGCTGCGTTTTTCAGCAGGTTGACCAGCACCTGCTCGATCAGAATGGGGTCCACCAGCAAGGCCGGCATGCGTGGCGCTACGTTGTGGGTGAGTCGTACATTGCGTCGCCTCATTTCGATTCCAGCCAGTTCCAGCGCTTCATCAACCATGCTGGCGATATCCGATAGCGTGCGATTGGGTTCGCTGCGCTTCACGAAGGAACGGATGCGCTGGATGATCTGGCCGGCGCGCTGTGCCTGCCTGGCGGTTTTCTCCAGTGCGCCGAGCAATTCTTCTTCGCTGATTTGCTGCCCCTTGATGCGCGACACCATGCCGTTGCAGTAGTTGTTGATGGCGGTGAGCGGCTGGTTCAGTTCATGCGCCACGCTGGAAGCCATCTCGCCCATCGTGATCAGGCGGCTGGCGCTCTGAGCACGCTCGGTTTGCGCTGCCGATTGCGCTTCCGCAATGCGCCGCGCCGTGATGTCGGTCGCAATCACCATTTGCGCCAACCGGCCATCGACCCAGCTCAGGTAGCGGGTGCGAACCTCTAGCCATTTGCCCAGTGCTTCCAGGTAGATCTCGGCGCTTTCGGCCTCGCTGTCGGGTAGTGAGTTGGTCGGCAGTCCCGCGAAGGCGTCCACGTTGTCGAGTGACTCATCGCTTGGCGGCGTCGCCGGCATGCCGGCTTCGGCGACCAGTTGCAGGTGACCGCCGGCCTGAGTGCCAAACCACAAGCGATACAGCTTGTTGGCAAACAGCAATTCATCGCTGCCCAGGGGTGCTACCGAGATCGATGCGTCGAGTGCTTCGAGCACCGTGGTGAAACGTTCATGCGAGGCGGAGAGCTGATCGCGGATCCGGTTTGGCTCGGTGATGTCGGTCATGGAAGTCATCCAACCGGTTTGTGCGCCGCGGGCATCAATCAACGGCGAGACATAAAGCCGGGCGTCGAACAGCGAGCCGTCGCGCCGCTTGACGCGGAACTGGATGCCGCTTGGATCGACCTTGCCCGATAGCTCCTCTTCCAGTTGCGCGTTCAGTTTGTCGCGATCAGCCTCGGGCCAATACGGGAAGGGGGCGGTGCGACCGACCAGTTCCGGTTCGGACCATCCCGTCATTTGACAGAAAGCGGCGTTGACGTAGGTGATGCGTCCTTGCAGGTCAAGCGCCCGCATGCCGGTGAGCATGGAGTTCTCCATGGCGCGGCGGAAAACCGTCTCTGACACCAGCGCCTGCTGCGCGCGCATGCGCCGGCGTGTATGGCGCCAGTTGGCGATCAGCATCCAGGCCGTCATGGTACTCAGGGCTGCCACCAACCAGAACAGGCCGCTGCCGATGACGCCCAGCGAGGTGCGATAGGCCTCGCCCCGAATGATCAGGCCGTCACCGACTGGCGATACCGGAACCTCATGCGCGTTGATCGGGGTGTCCCAGGGCAGCAGCCGGGTGGCCAGATTGCGCGTTTTCATCCGCGTGCCGGCCAGCAGGCTGCCATTGGCATCTTGCATTGAAATCGCATAGCGCGCCGATACCTCGGCCGGCACGCCATAGGCAAACAGGCCATCGACCGAATAATGCGCCAGCAGCACACCGGCAAAGCGGGCGCGATCATTCAAGGGGATGTGCAACTGCAGGATGGCAGATTCGCCGGCGCTGGCGCGACGCTGTGCATAGATGGGTTGCTGCATATCGTGCGCTAAATTGAATGCTTTTCCTGTTTCATCGCGTTGCAGCGAGTTGGCGATGGTGTTGCTGTCAGCGATCGACAAACTGGCGCTGCTGGCGCTGGCCATGAGACGCCTGCGCTCGTCAATCCAACTCAGGTTCTGTAACTCGGGGTACCGATTGATCAGGGCCTCGGCACGACTCTGGAAATCGTCACTGTCCATTTCCCGGTTGGACAGTTCGCGCGCGATGCGCATCAACTGTTCCTGGCGCTCCAGCAGCCGCAGCCGCAGCCGTTGCTGCGTGTATTCAACGTCGCGCTTGACCGCTTCCTGTTCGCGGTCCATTTCTTCCAGCCGCAAGTAGCCGAAAGCCGTGACGATGGCGGCCATGAAGAGCAGTACCGCCAGCAGCGGGGTCAGCATCGCGAAACGATCCTGACGCTGCGGTGTCAGGCCCTGCCACCAGTCATACAGCCGCTTTCTAGGCGTCATCTGGATGACAGCTGTCAGTGCATTAGGGCGTGGCAAGGGCATGGGCTGAAGTGTAGGTCAGGCTCAGGATCTCGCTGGTTCGATTCGCCCCTACTAAATATCACATAACAAAATGCCGTAGCGCCATTTGAAATTTATGGAACTTTATGAGAGAATTCCCGAACTGCCATAAATTACGTAACTAAATACAGGAGACAAGCATGTCCGCAGTTCCCGAGAATATGCCCGGTTCGAGTGCCGCTGATTCAGACAATCAGGAAACCCGTGAATGGATGGACGCGCTGTCCGCCGTCATTCAGAGCGAGGGGCCCGAGCGTGCGCACTTCCTGCTCGAACAGTTGCTGGAACACGCGCGCCAGAGCAGCATCGATATGCCGTTTTCGGCCAACACCGGCTATGTCAATACGATTGAGGTCAATGCGGAAGAGCGCTGCCCCGGCAACATCGAAATCGAGGAGCGGCTGCGTGCCTACATGCGCTGGAACGCGATGGCGATGGTGGTCAAAGCCAATCGCCATCACCCGGTCGATGGCGGCGATCTGGGCGGCCACATCGGCTCCTTCGCCTCACTGGCCCACATGTTCGGTGCCGGTTTCAACCATTTCTGGCACGCCGAAAGCGAGAACCATGGCGGCGACTGCCTCTACATCCAGGGCCATGTGGCACCCGGTGTCTACGCCCGTGCCTACATGGAAGGGCGCCTGACGGAGGAGCAGTTGCTCAACTTCCGCCAGGAAGTTGGTGGCAAGGGGCTGTCAAGCTATCCGCACCCCAAGCTGATGCCCGACTTCTGGCAGTTCCCGACCGTCTCCATGGGGCTGGGGCCGCTGATGGCGATTTACCAGGCGCGCTTTCTGAAGTACTTGCACGCACGCGGCATTGCCGATACCTCCAAGCGCAAGGTCTGGGTCTTCTGCGGTGACGGCGAAATGGACGAGGTCGAAAGCCGTGGTGCCATCGGCCTGGCGGCGCGCGAAAAGCTCGACAACCTGATCTTCGTCATCAACTGCAATTTGCAGCGGCTCGATGGTCCGGTGCGCGGCAACGGCAAGATCATTCAGGAACTCGAAGGCGAGTTCCGCGGTGCTGGCTGGAACGTCATCAAACTGTTGTGGGGCAGCGAGTGGGATCCGCTCTTGGCGCGCGACAAGGACGGCGCGCTGCGCAAACTGATGATGGACACGCTCGACGGCGACTACCAGTCCTTCAAGGCCAACGACGGCGCCTACGTGCGCAAGCATTTCTTCGGCCGTGATCCGCGCACAGCGGCGATGGTGGCCAAGATGAGCGACGACGATATCTGGGCCTTGCGCCGGGGTGGTCATGATCCGCAAAAGGTCTATGCTGCCTACCATTCGGCCGACAAGCACGAAGGCCAGCCCAGCGTGCTCCTGATCAAGACCGTCAAGGGTTTTGGCATGGGCAAGAGCGGCGAGGGCAAGAACAATGTGCACCAGA
>CAITXW010000116.1 GCA_903896425.1 uncultured beta proteobacterium
CTCGCTGGCAGCGACGGCGCCAATGATGACCGGCTCCAGGCCGGCCAGTTTCATCGGGGGAACAAGAATCTCGGACATGCAACTCACCTGTGGATTTGAAAATGGCAGGTGAGCGTCGTTGGCAACATCCAAGCCTGACGGGTTTTGGGCCCGCTGCAACGCTCCTTGGATGGGCGTGATTTTAAGGGCTTATGGGCCTGCTCGCTATTTGGCCGCCAACCCGAGCTTGAGTGGAACGGGCTTGCCCGCTGCCGAGTCGATGGCCTGCGGCGGTGCTGCCAGCGTGCGTGCGGGGTCGACACCGTCTTCCTTCATGGCCTGCACGATGGCAGCGCTGCGGCGCGCGCCAAGCGTGCTCAGGGCATCGGGTGCCAGCGGGTGACTCTGGATCAGGCGCTGCTCGAGCTTGCGGTAAAAAGCGCGGGCATCGGCTACTTGGGGCTCGCCCTGCACCAGCTTGCCGGCGCGCGCCCAGAGCGACAGTTTTTCGGGCGCAACCTCGGTCGCACCCTCTGGTGCGACGGGCACGTTACTGGCTGTCTCGGCCGCTTTCTTTTCCTGATCCAGTTCGGCCGCGCCAAAGCGCTCGGCATACATCTCGCGCACGGCGCCACGCAACTTGCGGTCACCCACGTCCAGCGGCCCGGGCGACTCGCCAGATTCCAACTGCAGACCGGCGCGCTTGACGATCTCGCTGCGCACGGCGCGCCGCCTGAGCGCGGCGCCATCGGCCGTCTCGCTGTACTGTCCCGGCACTGAGAGCGTCAGTTGCGCGCGCTGGGTCAGTGCCTGCGCCACATGCTTGAGCTTTTCGCGCTCCGGCGGCAGCAGGCGCTCGCTACCGGGGTCGAATTCGATCGCCTCCATCTTTTCGCCACTGATGCCAAACAGATTACCCAGCGCGCGAAACGGGGCTGTGATGATTTTGGTCAACACGTTGCCGATCGCTTTCCAGACCACCGCGCCGTAGCTGAATTGCGGATCGTCCATGTTGCCGCTGACCGGCAGGCCGAGGTCGATGCGGCCATCGCTGTCCTTCAGGATGGCAATCGCGAGTTCGAGCGGCAGCTTGAGCGCATCGGGACTGTCAACGCGCTCGCCCAGGGTCAGCTTGTCGATGACGATCTGGTTCTCGCCTTCGAGCTGGCTGGCGCGCACCTTGTAGCGCAGGTCGAGCGAGATTTTGCCTTCGGCAATGCGGTAGCCGGCAAACTTCATCGCATAGGGCGAAACCGAGACCATGTCGATGTTCTTGAACAAGACGTTGACGTTGGTGTTGTCGCGCGGTGCAAACGGATTGAGTTCGCCGCGCACGCGCGCCAGGCCGAATTCATCGACGCGGCCATCAAGTTCGATCTGGCTGCGCGAATCGGGGTCCGATGACAGGCCGTTGACCAGGCCGTTGAGCTCGTAGACCTTGGCGCCAAACTGCGGGCGCAGGCTCAGGTCGGTGAAATCAAGCTTGGCATTGGTCACGCGCAGGCGCTGGATGCGCAGCGCAAGCGGGTTCTTCGCGCTCGCTACCGCTGGTCCGGCACTCACGGCAGCAGCTGCGGGCTGCACCAGCAAGCGTGCGGCGTTGAAGCTGCGGTCGTCCTCGATGATCAGTGTGGCCACCGGGTCGACCAGACGCAGTTCGGGAATCACCAGCGAAGTGGGTTGGAAGCTGGCGCTGAGTTTGGCCGCGCTCAGGCTCTTCCATTGCGCAAACAGCTCGTCGTCCAATTCATTGAGTTTGAGCTTGTCGATGCTCAGCGCACCCGAATAGCGCACAGCGGCAGCTTGCTTGCCGCCCTCGCCAGCCGTCAGCCGCCCCTGCGCCGAGACGCTGCCATCGGCCAGCTTGAGCTTGAGGTACTGGGCCAAAAGCGGCTGCAGTGGTGCGAGCGCGAGTTGCTTGAGCTGCACCTCGGCCTTGAGCGCACCGGTTTTTGGCACCAGATTGCCTTGCACCGACAACTGACCGCCGGCGCGCAGGCCCAGACCGCCGTTGAAGCGAACCGGCTGCGCCAGATCGCTGCTGGCGTCGTCGAGCTTGAGCGCCAGATCCTGCACCTGGGTCTTGATGCCGGTGCCCTGGTCGGCCAGATCGGCGCCGAATTTTGTCAACTCGACGCGCTTGGCCAGCACGCTCCAGGGCGCACCGGATTGGGTCGGCGCCGGGCCCCTGGCGCTGAAGTTCGGCAGTCGGCGCAGGAGGTCGAACTGGCCGTCGCGCTCGCGCTGAATCTGCAGCTGCCCGCTCTCGGCATAGACGCGGCCAAGGCTGATGCGGCGTGCGGCGAGGTCCAGCGCGCCATCATCGAAGCCCAGCCGTGCGAGCTTGAACGGTGTATCAGTGCCGCTGACGAGCGCCAAATTGGACAATGAAAAAGCGGCATCACTGAGCGCCAGTTTGAATTCGGTTCCGGCCTGCGCAGCGTTTAATTTAAGGTGCAAGCGGAGCTGGTCCGCGCCCAGTCGCAGCGGCGGCTTGACCGTTTCATCGACCGCGCTGATCGCCAGTTGATCGAGGTCTACGGCGCCGACATCGAACTTCCAGTTGCTGCTGCCAGTCGTGCCTGCGCCGGCAGCGGGTGCCGAGGTGCGGGGCAGCAGTTGGGCCAGATCAATCTCACCTTTGGCATTGCGCTTCAAAGCCAGATGACCGGCAGCAGCGCGCACGCCGCCCAAAGTCACTTCGCGGCGTGCCAGGTCGGCACTCAGCTGGCTTACTTCAAGTCGCGACAGCGTGGCGAAAGCCTCGCGCTCGCCCCGACGCATCAAGGTCAGCTCGCGCAGCTCGGCATGCACCTGTGCCAGGCTGAAATCGAATTTATCGTTGGCATAGGCAAAGCGGTAGGGCAGGGTGGCGCTGAACTGGCCTGATGCCAGCGTGGCCCGGGTAAAGGACTTCAGGTAGGCCGACAACTGCGCCAGCGCGACGTTTTCCAGGGTCAGCTCGCCACTGCCGTGCAGCGGACTGAGCACGGCCTCGCCCTTCCAGCGCAGCTTGCCGCCGTGCGCTGACTCGGCGCTGATGGCATAAGAGCCGGTCTGGTTGGCCAGCGTGCTGAAATTGCCAAGTTCAATTCCGATGGCAGAGAAACGGTTGTCATAACCAGCCTGGTGGTCGCGCAGCGCCAGTGTGCCCTGCTCCAGCCTGAGGTGCGCAATGCTCAGGCGCACTGGCGCGTCGTCGGTGGCTGGCGTTTGCGGCTGGCGTGGCAAGCTGCTCAACAGTTCGGCCACATTGAATTGGCCATCGGCCGCAATCGTCAGGTTCGCGCTCGGCGCTGTGATGCGGATTTCGTCAAAAGACCAGACGCGCCGGGTCAGCGATTGCCATTGCAGTTGCACATCGAGTTGGCCGATGGCAAACAGCGCGCTGCCGTCGGCCTCGGTCAGCCGCAGGTCCTGTGCCTGCAGGCGCAGCGTGTAGGGATTGAAATGCAGCGCGCCAATGCTGGCCTGGCGCTTGAGCGTTGTCTGCACGTACTTGGGAATCTCACGCTGGAGCGCCAGCGGCAACAACCAGAAGCCCGCCAGCGTATAGGCCGCGAGCAAAGCAATCAGCCCGGCCAGCCAGCGTTTCCAGTGAAAATTCGCTATTTTCAAACTCTGCCTCCAGCTTTAATCATAGGGCAGGACCCGATGCGCCTGTGTTGCGTTCCATCAAGCCAGCAGGGGCTTTAGGCGCCCGACCGCAGCTTGCTGCTTACACTACGGCGAGTTCGATGAACCCGGGACTCGTCAGGGCGATGCGTGGCCGATATGGAGGGCAGCGATCGCGATGACGCAAGTGATGGCAAGCAAAACGAATCAAACCAATGGCAGATCAATTCATTGAATTCACGACCGACAAGCAATTTGTGCGGCGCGTGCGCGAGCTCAAGACGATTGAGGTGATGATCGACATGTATTGCGCCGCGCACCATGCGCATCCACCGCGTTGTGCCGGGTGCGCCGAACTGTTTGAGTACGCCCAACGCCGACTGCAGCGCTGTGTATTTGGCGACGCCAAGCCCAATTGCGCCAAGTGCGTGGTGCACTGCTACAACGATGACATGCGCGAACGTATCCGTGTCGTGATGCGCTGGGCCGGGCCGCGCATGCTGCTGCGCCATCCCATCCTCGGGGTGCGGCATCTGCTGGCAGACCGGCGGCCGATTCCGGTGTTGCCGACCAAAAAACCGGCCAAGATAGCGCCGACCGACTGAGCGCACCCGGGCAGGCACTGGCCGCCGCCGATAAGCCGGGTAATGTTCATGTCAACATTCTTGGCTATAGTTTTTGCGCTACATCAGCCGGGAGTGCCGGCGCGCCCCTCATTTTGCCGGCTGGCCTCGATGGGCGACGAAAGATCGACGAAAATCACACTTTTACCCGTTTACCAACCTGCAACAGAAGGACACCATGAGCGCTGGACCATCGAAAATCATTTACACCCTGACCGACGAGGCGCCGCTGCTGGCAACCTGCGCGTTTCTGCCGATCATTCGCACCTTTGCTGCACCGGCTGACATCAATGTGGCCGAGTGCGACATTTCGGTCGCGGCACGGGTGCTGGGTGATTTCCCCGAATACCTGAGCGAAGCCCAAAAGGCGCCAGACAACCTGGCAGAACTGGGCCGTCTGACCCAACTGGCCGACACCAACATCATCAAATTGCCCAACATCAGTGCCTCGGTTGGCCAGTTGATGGCCTGCATCAAGGAACTGCAGTCCAAGGGCTATGCCGTTCCGGACTATCCGGAAGATCCCAAGACCGACGCTGACAAGGCGATCCGAGCCCGCTACGCCCGCTGCATCGGCAGCGCCGTGAACCCGGTGCTGCGCGAAGGCAACTCGGACCGTCGCGCGCCCAAGGCCGTCAAGGAATTTGCCCGCAAGCACCCGCACTCAATGGCCGAGTGGAGCCAGGCATCGCGCTCGCACGTCTCCCACATGCACCATGGCGACTTCTACCACGGCGAGAAGTCCTTGACGCTGGACAAGGCACGCGACGTCAAGATGGAACTGATCACCAAGAGTGGCAAGACAATCGTCCTAAAGCCCAAGCTGGCACTCAAGGACGGCGAAATCATCGACAGCATGTTCATGAGCAAGAAGGCCTTGCTTGAGTTCTATGAAAAAGAGATTGAAGACGCGCACAAGACCGGCGTCATGTTCTCGCTGCACGTCAAGGCCA
>CAITXW010000117.1 GCA_903896425.1 uncultured beta proteobacterium
AGCAATGCGCCTAAATTCGGCTTCAGACAAGTCCCTATCGGGAACATAACAATCACGAAATCGGTTAGGCGCGTGCGCGCCAGCGAAGATCGGGAAGGAGACAGACAGTGCTTGAGATCATCATTCAGGGCCGCGGCGGCCAGGGTGCTCAGACCGCCGGCAATCTGCTGGCCGGCGCGTTTCACGCGCAGGGCTTGCACGTCCAGTGCTTCGCCAGCTACGGCGGCGCGCGTCGCGGCACCCCGGTCAATTCCTACATCCGCGCCGACGAGCGACCGGTGCGCGTGCGCTGCGACATCGAGCGCGCCGACGCCATCCTGTGCTTTGACGCCAGCCTGCTCGAAGGCCGCTTGCTGGCCTGCGCTGACGCCAACACGCTGATCGTGGTGAACTCGGCGCGCAGCGCCGCGGATTTTGCAAGGATTCTTCCCGGCAAGCGCGTACTGCCGGTCGATGCCTTGCTGATCTCGCGCGAACAGGGCTTGGGCCGCATCGTCAACTCGGCCCTGCTCGGCGCGCTGGCGCGGGTGATTCAGGCGCCCACGCTGGAAGTGTTGACGCAGGCGCTGGTCGATAACGCACCCAAACACCATGACGAGAATGTTGCGGCCTGCAATGAAGGCTATCGCTGCGCTGAACTGCAACTGCGGGGGGTCACAGCATGAATGCGCCAATACCCGTTCCCACCACGTGGACCACCGGCAGCACCGCTGTCATCAAGACCGGTACCTGGCGCGCATCACTGGCCACGCACATCAAGGCACCGGCCCCGTGTCACGGCGCCTGCCCGGTTGATGGCGACATCGCAGAGTGGATCGGTCTGGCGCGCGCACGTGATTTCCGCGGCGCCTGGGATGTGCTGACCCGGCACAACCCGTTTCCCTCGATAGCCGGGCGCATTTGCCACCACCCGTGTGAGACCGCCTGCAACCGCGCCGGTTACGACGAGGCGCTCTCGATCTGCAAGCTCGAGCGTTTTGTCGGCGACCAGGCGATTGCGCAGGGCTGGGGCTTCGACGCACCGCCCACCACCGCGGGAAGTGTTGCCATCGTCGGTGGCGGGCCATCCGGTTTGTCGGCGGCATTCCAGTTGCGCCGCATGGGCTTTGCCGTCACGCTGTATGAGGCGCAGGACGCGCTCGGTGGCCTGATGCGCTACGGCATTCCGGCCTATCGGCTCGCGCGTGATGTGCTCGATGCCGAAATCGCGCGCATCGTCGCCATGGGTGTGACCGTGCACTGTGGTGTGCGCATTGCCAGCGCCGACGAATTCACACGGCTGCGCGAGCAGCACGATGCGCTCTATCTGGCGCTCGGTGCGGCGCGCAACAAGCGCCTGCCCAATCTGGATTACAGCCAGCCCTGGGTTTGCGACGGTGCCGCTTTTCTGGCGGCGGCCAACGCCGGCAAGCCGGTGGCGCTGGGCAAGCGTTTGCTGGTGATCGGCGGTGGCAGCGCAGCGCTGGACGCAGCGCGCAGCGCACGGCGCCTGGGTCACGAAGTCACGCTGCTGGCGCTGGAGCAGCGCGCGCAGATGCCGGCGCAGGCCGAAGAAGTCCACGAAGCGCTAGAGGAGGGCATTACCCTGATCGACGGTGCGCGTCTGGATGCCGTGAGCAGCGGCGCGGATGGTTTGCGCGTCAATTGCAGCCGGGTTGAATTCATCGCCGGCGCCCAGCGCGGCCAGTTCACGATCAAGCCGGTTGAGGGCAGCAGCTTTGAGGTCGCGGTGGACGCCATCGTGACTTCCATCGGGCAGGACCCCGATCTCTCCATTTTGGGTCAGGGCTTTGCCGCCGCCGGCGGCCTGCTCCAGACCGATGCCAACTTGGCTACCAACTGCGCCGGGGTTTACGCCGGTGGCGACATGGCAAGCATGGCGCGCTTTGTGACCGAAGCCATCGGCATGGGCCAGCGCGCCGCACATGCGATGGCTGCCGGTCTGCGTGTTGGCAGCGTCAGTGCCACGGTGAGCAAGCCGCTGGTGCAACTGGATGCCATCAGCACCTTCTACCACCCCAAGCGCGAGCGTGCCGTCACCGGTCTGCTCGACGCGCAGGAGCGCTTGTCGCGCGATGCCGAGGTGCAACTCGGACTTGAATTCGAACAGGCACTGGCCGAGACCGAGCGCTGTTTCTCCTGCGGCACTTGCATCTTCTGCGACAACTGCGTGGTCTATTGCCCGGACATGGCGGTGAAACGCGTCGAAGGTGGCTACACGGTGCTGCTGGATTACTGCAAGGGCTGTGGTCTGTGCATCAAGGAATGTCCGACCGGCTCCATGGCGATGCAGGAGGAACTGAGATGAGCGGAAAAGCCCAATCCATTTTGCTGACCGGCAACCAGGCCGTGGCCTGGGGTGCGCGCCTGGCGCGTCCGAAAGTGGTTCCGGTCTATCCGATCACGCCGCAAACGCCGGTGCTGGAGCAACTCACCGAGTTCGCCGCCGAGGGCACGTTCGATGCCGAGATCATCACGCCCGAATCCGAGCACTCGGTGATGTCGGCCTGCATCCCGGCCTCGCTGGTCGGTACGCGCGTTTTCACCGCCACCGCCTCGCAAGGCCTGCTGCTGATGCACGAGCTGCTGCACTACGCCAGCGGCGCGCGCGCACCGATCGTGATGGTCAACGTGAACCGCACGGTGGCATCGCCCTGGGCTTTCTGGCCGGACCAGACCGACAGCCTGTCGCAGCGCGACACCGGCTGGATTCAGTATTACGTGGAAAGCGCGCAGGAGGCGCTCGACAGCGTGCTGCAGGCGTTTCGTGTGGCCGAGGAACTGCTGTTGCCGACCATGGTCAACCTCGACGCGTTCTACGTCTCGCACGCGCTCGAGCCGGTGCAGGTGCCGGCGCAGGACCTGGTGGATGGCTATCTGCCACCTTTCAATCCGCCGCATCGCTTCGATACCGACAAGGTCGAGTCCTGGGGCAATGTGGCGACGCAGGACATGTACTACCGCCATCGCCAGGGCCTGTCCGAAGCGATGGCGCGGGTGCCAGCGTTGGCAGCGCAAGTCGATCACGAGTGGGCACAACTCACAGGTCGCAGCTACGGTGTCATCGAGCGCTACCGCTGCGATGGCGCACGCACGGTGATCGTCACCATGGGCAGCATGTGCGGCACGGCACGTGACGCGGTGGACGCCATGCGCGATGCCGGTATCGCCGTCGGGCTGGTCAAGGTGCGGCTGTTCCGCCCGCTGCCGGCCGCTGCGCTGCGCGTGGCACTGAGTGGCTTTGACGACATCATCGTGCTCGATCGCAACTACTCGCCCGGCTACGGCGGCGTGCTGCACCAGGAACTGCGCTCGGTTCTGTACGGTGCGCCGGTAACGCCGCGTATGCACGGCCTGCTGGCTGGCGTTGGCGGTGTCAATGTATCGCCGGCGAAGATTGCCGAGTTCGTCAGCCAGGCACTGCAAGGTGATGTGCAGAACGAATCCCAATGGGTGAGGTGAACCGCATGATTCCAATCAAACAAGCCACAGACGAGCCGATGCTGTGCTCGGGCCACGCCGCCTGCCCGGGTTGCATTGATGCGCTCTCGGCACGCCACATTCTGAGTGCCATTGGCCCCAACGCCATGGCGGTGATTCCGCCGTCGTGCATGGCCATCATCGCAGGGCCGCAGCCCTACAGTTCGCTCAAGATTCCGGTTTACCAACCGACGCTCGAAGCCAGCGCAGCTGCTGCCACCGGCCTGCGCCGCGCCCTGGATGCGCAGGGCAAGCACGACACGCAAGTCATCGTGCTGGCGGGTGATGGCGGTACTTACGACATTGGCTTTCAGTGCCTCTCGTCAGCGGCCGAGCGCAACGAGGACTTCATTTACTTCTGTCTCGACAACGAAGGCTACATGAACACCGGCGCGCAGAAGTCTTCGTCAACGCCGCATTTCGCGCGCACTGGCTCGACGCCGGCGGGCAAGACTTCACGCAAAAAGAACCTGACCGAGATCATGGCTGCGCACCGCGTGCCCTATGTCGCCACCGCCAGTGTTGGACACCTGCCCGATCTGCTGCGCAAGATCGAGAAGGCCAAGACCATGCGCGGCACGCGCATCATCACGCTCATCATTCCGTGTATGGACGGCTGGGGTGTGGCCGATGATGCCGGCTTGATAACCGCACGCTACGCGGTCGAGTCCGGCGCCTTCCCCTTGTACGAAATTGAAGATGGCAACCGCTACACGCTCAACCACACCAGCAAGACGCGGCCGGTGTCCGACTACCTGGGCTTGCA
>CAITXW010000118.1 GCA_903896425.1 uncultured beta proteobacterium
GGCGTGGCCCTGGCTTCGCAGCGCTTTTACCAGGAAGCCAAGATTCCTGTCATGAACAATGTGGCTACGGCCACCGCAATTACGAAGCAGTTTGCTGATCAACCCGAGAACTATGTTTTTCGCAATTCCGCCAATGACACGATTCAGTCCGCCATGATTGTTCAGGAACTTGTGGATCGGCGTAAGTTCACCAAGGTTGCGATCCTGGCGGATTCGACCAACTACGGCCAACTAGGTCGTGAAGATCTGGAAAAAGCGCTTGCCGCCAAAGGCATTACGGCAGTTGCGGTTGAAAAGTACAACATCAAGGACGTGGACATGACGCCGCAGTTGCTCAAGTCCAAGGAAGCCGGTGCGCAAGTTGTCATTACCTACGGTATCGGTCCGGAACTTGCGCAAATTGCCAACGGCATGATCAAGCTCGGGTGGAAGGTTCCGATGATGGGTTCCTGGACGCTGTCGATGGGTAACTTTATCGACAACGCAGGCGCCAATTCCGTTGGCGCCACGATGCCACAGACCTTCATCCAGGAGCCCAACACGCCCAAACGCAAGAGCTTTATTGAAGCCTATCAAAAGGCCTACAAAGTCACGCGCATTTCATCTCCAGTCTCTGCCGCTCAGGGCTACGATTCTGTCTATCTGCTGGCCGCAGCGATCAAGCAGGCCGGCTCGACGGACGGTCCCAAAGTGCTGGCTGCGCTGGAAGACTTGAAGTCGCCGATCGAAGGCGTTGTCACCACCTATGACCATCCGTTCTCCAAGACGGACCACGAGGCCATCACCATCAACATGGCGGTGATTGGCAAAGTGCAGGAGGGCAAGGTCATCTACGCTTATGAAGAGGATCAGAAAAAAGGCGGCGAGATTCGCACCAAGGCCGCGAAGAAGTAAACACACTTAGCAAGACGATCCTGAGTGAAAGAGAAAGCCGGGGACTGCCCCGGCTTTTTTGGTATTCGGGGCGCAGGGTTCACCTGGTATTGATTCGAGGTAAGGCATGGAAATCTTCTTACAACTCATTTACAGCGGTGTAGCGCTGGGCATGATTTACGGTGTCATTGCGTTTGGTTATCAACTGACATTCGCAACTTCAGGCACCCTCAATTTTGGTCAGGGCGAGTCGCTGATGCTGGGGGCTTTGGTTGGCCTGTCTCTGGCCGGAACAATTCACGGCGGGCCCTACTTGAACTACTGGATCATGATTCCACTGGTCGTGATTTTTGGCGCTGCGCAGGGTGCGCTGGTTGAATGGATTGGTGTGCGACCCGCCATCAAGATCAAAAGCGAGTTTGGATGGATCATGTCCACCATTGCGTTGGCCATTATTTTCAAGAACGTCGCCGAAAACATCTGGGGCAAGGATGATCTGAAATTTCCGTCCCCTTTGCCCGAGGCACCGATCAGACTGTTGGGCGCCAATGTTTTGCCGATGGAGATTGTGGTCGTGGTGGGTGCGCTGGCGATGATGGCCATGGTCGAGATCTTCAATCGCAAGTCGATCTATGGCAAAGCCGTGGTTGCCACCTCGAATGACCGCGATGCGGCCTCGCTGATGGGTATCAATACCGGTGCCGTCATCACCTTTTCTTACGCACTGTCATCCGTCACGGCCGCGGTCGCCGGTGTGCTGGTGGCGCCCTTGACGCTGACCGGTGCCACCATGGGTTCGGTGCTTGGCCTGAAAGCCTTTGCCGTGGCCATCATCGGTGGCTTGACCTCGGGCGTGGGCGTGATCGTCGGCGGCCTGATTCTGGGTATTGCCGAGACCACCACGGGTTACTACATCTCGACCGGCTACAAGGATGTACCGGGATTGGTGTTGTTGCTGCTGGTGCTGGCGATCAAACCGGCCGGGCTCTTTGGCAAGACAGCGATCAAGAAAGTTTGACGGATACAGGCAAGCATGAAAAATAATCGCAAATCCTATGTCCTGATGGCGTTCGGACTGGCGGCACTGGGGCTGTTCCCGGTGCTGGTGCCCAATCCGTACTACATCCACCTGGTCGAGACCATTCTGATCTACGCCATCCTGCTGTTCGGGTTGGACATCGTGGTCGGCTATACCGGGCTGGTCTCGCTGGGCCACGCTGGCCTGTTTGGCGTGGGTTCCTATACCGCCGGTGCCCTGTTCTTCAAGCTTGGCGTCCCCTTCTTCCTCGCAGTACCAGCAGCCATCGGCGTGACCGCCGCGTTTGGCGCAGTGCTGGCATTGCCGGCTCTGCGCGTGACCGGTCCCTATCTGGCGATGGTGACGCTTGCGTTTGGCACCATCCTGCAGATTCTCATCAACGAGATGACGTTCCTGACCGAAGGGCCGATCGGCATCAAGGTGCCCAAGCCGGTATTTTTCGGGCACAAACTCGGCGAGGTGGAGTATTTCTATGTGGTGGCGGTGCTGATGGTGCTGGCGCTGGTGGTGGTGCACCGCATCCTGAAATCCCATCTGGGTCGCGCCTTTGAAGCGCTGCGCGATAGCCCGGTGGCGTGTGACTGCATGGGTGTTTCGGTCTATGCCTACAAGGTCTATGCGTTTGTCATCAGCGCCGGGCTGGCCGGTCTTGCCGGCGCCCTGTATACCTATTCCGAAGAATACATTTCTCCCAACACCTACAACTTCGAACTGACCATCATGTTCTTGCTGGCGGTCATCATGGGCGGACGCAAGACCCGTTCCGGCGCTCTGATCGGCGCCGTGATCGTGGTGATGCTGCCGAGCTTGCTGTCGGACATTGAACTCTTTCGCAAGATCGCAACGGTGCTGGCTGTTGCGGTGACGGGCATGGCGGTCTATAACTTCTCAAAGCGTGTCAAGACGGTGCGTGAGTTGGCGGTGCCGGTGATCGCCACTGTGGCCATGGCGGCGTTCTCTTTTTGGCTGGAGAACATCACCGATTGGCGCTTGACCATATTTGGCCTTATGACGCTGTTTGTGGTCTATTACCTGCAGGATGGCGTGGTTGGGTTCGCGCGCGACTTGCTGCAGCGCTTTGTGCGGCCGACAGCACGCGCTGACCCGGGCGCGCCGAAGCCTGAAATACGCGCCTGGACTACCTCCAATGCCCAGCCGGATGCCGGCTCTGGCGCCGTGCTCGAGGCCAAGCAGGTGTTGATGCAGTTCGGTGGTCTCAAGGCCTTGAATTTGGTCGATCTGCAAGTAGCGCGCGGGTCCATTCACGGTTTGATCGGGCCTAATGGTTCTGGCAAAAGTACCATGATGAATGTGCTGACCGGGATCTACCAGCCCAGTGCTGGGCAGGTCTCGTTCAATGGCCGCTCGGTGGAGGGACAGACACCATCAAGCATCGCGTTGTCAGGCATCGCGCGGACTTTTCAGAACGTTCAGTTGTTTGGCGAGATGACAGCGACCGACAACGTGTTGGTCGGTCTGCAGCACACCTACAAGAGCAACATTTTGGACGTGGCTTTGTCTACACCGCGTTATCGGCGCGAAGACGCCGCCGCGCGCGAGCAGGCGGCGAGCTTGCTGGGTTTCGTTGGCTTGTCCGATATGAGCGAGGAACAGGCGCGCAACCTGCCCTATGGCAAGCAGCGCATGCTGGAGATTGCACGCGCCCTGGGTTTGAATCCGAGCTTGCTGCTGCTTGACGAGCCGGCTGCCGGGTTGCCGCCGGCCGATTTGCCTGAACTCATGAAGATGGTGCAAAAGATTCGTGACCATGGCATTACCGTGATCCTGATCGAGCACCACATGGACGTCGTGATGGGAATTTCTGACACGGTCTCGGTGCTCGATTTCGGTCAAAAGATTGCTGAGGGAAAGCCGGCGCAGGTGCAACGTGATCCAGCGGTGATCGAGGCCTATCTAGGCAGCAGCGCAGACGCGCATTGATTGCAAAGAAGATTGACCATGCTTACCATTGAAAATCTACAGGCTGGCTACGGCAAGGTACAAGTGCTGCACGGCATTTCCATCGCCGTGCCCAAAGGCAAAATCGTTACGCTGATCGGCTCCAACGGCGCCGGCAAAACCACCACCATGCGCGCCATCTCGGGCATGATCAAACCCACGTCCGGCAAGGTTTCGCTGGCCGGCGAGGACATCACGGGGCTGGACTCGCATCAGATCGCCAAACGCGGGCTGGCGCATTCGCCGGAAGGCCGGCGCGTCTTTCCGACCCTGAGCGTGCTCGACAACATCCGCCTGGGCGCCTTCGTGCGCTATACCAAAGCACGCCCCAAGGGTGATGTTGAGTCTGATCTGCAAAAGGCGATCGAGATGTTCCCGCGCCTGAAGGAGCGCGTCCATCAATTGGCAGGCACCCTGTCGGGCGGCGAGCAGCAAATGCTGGCGATGGCGCGCGCCGTGATGCTGAACCCGGAAGTTTTTCTGCTGGACGAACCGTCCATGGGTCTGGCGCCGATTCTGGTCGAGGAAGTCTTCCATATCATTTCCAGACTCAAAGCGCAGGGTGTGACGATGCTGCTGGTCGAACAGTTTGCGGCGGCGGCACTGAAGGTGGCGGACTATGGCTACGTGCTTGAAAACGGCCGTATTTCGGTGCACGGCGCAGCGGTCAGCCTCAGGGACGATCCGGCGGTGAAGGCCGCCTACCTGGGCGGGTAAGAACTTACGCGCGGACCACCGGGTTTGAGTCTGCGGTAAGATCAAGGTTGACGTTTACGTCAACGTCAAGTCAGCGAAATCGGTTCTGATGCCGGTTCTGCGATGCAACGACCCCGGAGTAACAACATGACCGATCTTTCCGACCAATTCAAGGTGCTTGCCAATTACCGACCACTGAACAAGGTGCGTTTCGTGACGGCAGCCAGCCTGTTCGACGGGCACGATGCCGCCATCAACATCATGCGCCGCATCCTGATGAGCATGGGCGCCGAGGTCATCCACCTCGGGCATAACCGCAGCGTGGAAGAGGTGGTAACCGCCGCCTTGCAGGAAGACGCGCAGGGCATCGCCATCAGTTCCTACCAGGGCGGCCATGTGGAGTACTTCAAGTACATGGTCGACCTGCTCAAGGCGCGCGGTGGCGCCCATATCCAGGTTTTTGGTGGTGGTGGTGGCGTGATCGTGCCATCCGAAATCCGCGAGCTGCAGGACTATGGCGTGGCCCGCATCTACAGCCCGGAAGACGGGCAGAAGATGGGGCTGGCGGGCATGATCGGCGAGATGGTGATGCGCTGCGACAAAGACCTCTCCGCTTATGCACCAGCGAAGATCAAGGCCATTCAGGGCCACAGCGAGATGAACTGGCGCGCACTGGCGCAACTCATCACGGCGCTGGAAAAC
>CAITXW010000119.1 GCA_903896425.1 uncultured beta proteobacterium
GGGGGAGTCAAACACCGAATGGAAGGAACTCCATGATGCAAAGCTTCAGGCGCTGCAGTCCATTGTTGAAGAAGCCGCGGGTGCGAGCGTGCTTGTGGCTTATCACTTCAAGAGCGATCTGGTGCGATTGATGCCCGCATTTCCGCAGGGCAAGTCTCTGGACTCGGACCCCGACACGATCCGGCGCTGGAACGCCGGACATATCTCAATTCTGTTCGCCCACCCGGCGTCTGCCGGTCATGGTCTCAACCTGCAGGACGGTGGAAACATCCTGGTCTATTTCGGTCACTGGTGGAATCTTGAGGAACGCATGCAGATTCTGGAGCGAATTGGCCCGACGCGGCAGATGCAGGCCGGTCATGACCGGGCGGTGTTCGTGCACAACATTATTGCCAGGGACACGGTTGATGAACTGGTGATTGAGCGCGTGCAGTCAAAACGCGCAGTGCAGGACATCTTGTTGGATGCAATGAAGAGGCGGCGACAATGAGTCTCGTCTTGTCACCATCTGAACTGGCGGATTTGACAGGCTATGAGCAACCCTGCCGACAACTCGACGTATTGCACAAGAGGGGCTTTAGCCGTGCGTTCATTGGCCGCAAAGGTGTGATTTTGGAGCGAGTACATTACGAGGCCGTCTCTCGCGGTGCCACCGGCAACGCTATTGACAAACCTGCTGTGAAAGTAGCCAATCTAGCATTCTTTGGAGGACGATCGTGACTCGCGCACGCAAAATTGCAGACGGCCTACCCTACCGTGTCTATGAACGCAGGGGGGTGTTTATCTACAGCATTGGCTACATGATGCCCGGCGGGAAATGGGCATTTAGGCACAAGTGTCCGGTCACCGACACCGTGCAAATTGCCAAATTGCGCAGTCTTGCCGTCATGGAGTCATTAAAAATTGGCGCCGACTACACAGAAATCCCAACAAACGGGTTCGCCAGACTGATCGATGATTGGTTCGAATGGCAGAGAGTTCTGCCGGCGAACATTAAGGGAAAACGGTCGGCCAGCACCATCAAGGAAAACCTGTCTGAATCGAAAAACCTGCGAAAAGCATTCGGTCATCTGAACGTCGAGGACATGACACCGTCAATGGCCTATGACTATCTGGAAGCTTGTCTCACGGCGACGGACCCAAAAGGGAACCCACGACCCCGGCCAATCAAGGGAAACAAAGAAATTGCACTCGCTCGTGCAATCCTGCAATATGGCGTGCGCAAAAACAAGATCACGGTTAACCCGTTCAACGAAATTGAGAAGAACGAGAGGACCGACACCGAAAGGCGCCTGGTAACTCCGGAAGAGCTAGCCCTTGCCGTTGAGATGGGACGCAAGATCGGTGGTCCTCAGCATATCGTGGCTTTAGCGTTGCAGACAGCCTATCTGTGTGTACGCCGGTCTGTTGAGGTTCGCGCCTTAACGCGGGACGCTATTACCGATGCCGGAATCCTATGGAAAGACGGAAAGAGTAAGACAAAACCTTCGATCCTGATCGCGTGGACCCCGGAGTTACGCGCAACCATTGATGAAGCGCTGACCGTAAAACGCAATAAAGGCGTCGGCACCATGTACATATTTGGCAGCCTGCGTGGAACCAAGTACACCAAAGGTGGGTGGAAGGCCTCACTCGATGACCTGATGCACCCCTGTGCGGTGGAAGCACAAAAGCGGGAGCAGACGTTCAAAAGGTTTAGTTTGCAGAACTGTCGACCGATGGCCGTGACCGACAAACTGGAGCATGGCGACACCGACACCGCGACCGCAACTGGTCACACTAGCGATGCGATGATCAAGAAACACTACGATTTGCGCACCGTCCGCAGGGCCACTGGGGCGAGGATCCGGGGCTAGAACACCAGGCAGCTAGTGCCTGGTATTCCGATGGGTTTTGAAGAATACCTTTCAAATCATATTTCAAAGTTTTACTTTTTTGAAATATAAAATCAAAAATGATAGCAACAAACCCAATATCTATGGCGGGTGGACGTCTTACAGATCATCCGCCGCAACCAGCATGGATACTTGGTTTTCAGATTTGCAACTACAAAAATACCCCCAGATATACCCCCCTGGAACTTAGCGATGCAAGGCCGACTGGCCGGCCACCGCAAAGTACCGACCCACGCCACCAAAATATTTTCTCAACGTCGTCAAAGACCAACACGAAGCCCCGTAGAAACCAGCGCTCCACCATTGCCCCGCACTCAAAGGCACAAGCCTGGCTATAATGAAGCCTTCGAGAGACAAAAATCGGGGTAATGTCCCCGGTAGTGGTGTAAGTTTTTAACCGAGCTGCAAGGCGCGAAGGGCGTAGCCCGAAGCGGCTTGCAGCTCGGTTGGACCATCTGTTTTAGGGTGGTCATCGTGAGTCCGGATAAGGTTGAGGTGCGACCCA
>CAITXW010000120.1 GCA_903896425.1 uncultured beta proteobacterium
ACGAAGACACCGACCAGGCTGGCCAGCGCGATCGAGTGGAAGAACACATAGCGCAGGATGTCGCCTTCGTGGTCGAACCAGCGCGTGGCGGTGGAGGCCACCACGATCGACTGCGCATCGATCATCTTGCCCATGACACCGCCCGAGCTGTTCGCTGCACCCATCAGATTCGGTGACAGACCGAGCTGTTCTGCCGCCACTTTCTGCATGCCGCCAAACAGCACGTTCGATGCCGTATCGGAGCCGGTCAGCGCCACGCCAAGCCAGCCCATCAAGGTGCCAAAGAACGGATAGAGCACGCCGGTGGTGGCAAACGCCAGACCGAGTGTGGTGTCCAGACCCGAGTAGCGTGTGAGCGTACCCAAGCCCAACATCAGCACGATGGTGAGCAACGAGTAGCGCACCAGCCACAGCGTGCGGCCATAGGCGCCGATCAACTGGCCAACGCTGAACTTGAGCGTCAAGCCGCCAACGATGGCCGCCAGCAAAATGCCGGTGCCGGTGGCTGAGAGCAGACCGAAGACATAGACCGCGCCTTCTTTTGTTGGCTTGGAAACCACGGGTGCGACTTTCTCAATCATCTGGTGCAGGCCTTCCATCGGGAACGCTGGCGCAAAGATGCCGTTGAAGAAAGTCTTGACCACCGGCAGACCCCAGGCAAAGACAAACACCGTCAGGATGATCCACGGAACCCAGGCGCGGATGACATCGGCGCGCGGATGCTGCGTGATGGCGACCGGTGCACGGGCCTCGCCGCCGTCGGCTTCATGGCCTTTGAGCGAGACCGAGCGCCAGATTTCCTTGGGTTGCCAGACGCGCAGGAACAGCACCAGGCAGGTCATCGAAACCAGCGCCGCGATGACGTCGACCAGTTCCGGGCCCATGAAGTTGGAAACCAGGAATTGCGGAATGGCGAAACTCAAACCGGTCACCAGAATCGCCGGCCAGATTTGCATCATGCCCTTGCGTCCGGCAAAAGCCCAGATCAGCCAGAACGGCACCAGCAGCGAGAAGAACGGCAGTTGACGACCGATCATGGCCGAGACCGCCATCAGGTCGTAGCCGTGCACCTTGGCCAGCGTGATCACCGGTGTGCCGAGGGCACCATAGGCGACTGGCGCGGTATTGGCGATCAGCGACAAACCCGATGCCGCCAGCGGCGAGAAGCCAAGCCCGATCAGGATCGCTGCCGTCACCGCAACCGGTGTACCAAAGCCGGCAGCGCCTTCAAAGAAGGCGCCAAAGGCAAAGGCGATCAGCAGCAGTTGCAGGCGCCGGTCTTCGGTGATCCCGGCAATCGAATCCTGCAGCACTTTGAAAGAGCCGCTTTGTTCGGTGAGCTGGTGCAGAAAAATAATGTTGAGCACGATCCAGCCGATCGGCATCAGGCCCGTCAGGCCGCCCAGAATGGCGGCCTTGGCCGCCATATCGGCCGGCATGCCGTAGCCAATGATGGCAATCAATAGCGCCGCAGCCAGACCGGCCGCGGCGGCGATGTGGGCCTTGAGATGCAGAAAGCCAAGGCCGATCAACATCACGGCGACCGGTACTGCGGCCGCCAGTGTTGACAGCGCCATGCTGTGAAAGGGGTCATAAACTTGTTGCCAAACCATCGGAGTCTCCTCTGTAAAAAATTGAAAAATAAAAAGCTTGTTATTCCCTGATCTATCTCTTTGTCATCGTGAAATCCACTGCTGCTTCGCCATCCCCAACCTGTAGCCCGTATGAAGCCGAAGGCGCAATACGGGGACGCCTTTGCAGAGCCAACCCCGTATTGCGCTGCGCTCCATACGGGCTACATCGGCACGGGCTACGCATCGCATGACGCGCGGGCGGTTGCAAACACCCCATCAGCAAGTGACGGGCATTTCCCCCCGGCTGCATTCCTCAAGCAGATACGCAATAGATCGATAAGAGCGCCCGGTCTCGGCGGTCAGGCCGATCTCGCAGGTGCGGTTGCTGGACACGCCTTCACAGCAAGTCGAAGGCAGGGCAGCGTGAACCTTGCGCAGCGCGTGCACGTTGAGCTCGGGCACGACAAAACCACGGTCGCCGCCAAAGCCGCAGCAGGTCACACCCGTGGGCTCGACGATCTCTTCAACGCAGGCTTGCAGCAAACGGCGCAGCTTGTCGTCCGAGCCACTGCGGCGCACGCTGCAGTTGATGTGCAGCGCAACCGGACCCGGCTGGCGCACCAGACGCAGACGCGGCAACAGCGCGTCATGCGCGAACTCGTGAAAGTCGTACAGCGCCAATCGACCGGCCAGCACTTTTTGCATGCGCGAAGAGCAGGTGCTGGCGTCCATGATGACCGGATAGTAGCCGCCCTCGCCGTCGTCTGCGGCTTTCAGCAGGGCCTGCGTCACGGCGTCGGACATGGCATCGGCCTCGGCCGCCATACCCTTGCTCGCCATCATCTGGCCGCAGCAGAGTTTGTCAAAACCTTCGGGCAAGCGCGGCGCATAGCCGGCGCGTTTCAGCAGCGTCATGATGACAGGGCCGAGCGCTGGCTCATCGCCGTTGTTTGCGCCAAAGATGCGTCCGCCGCAGGCCGGGAAGTAGACCACCGGGTCACCCGCGCCAACCGATGGCACCGGCAGTTTGCCGGCCAGCGGCATGCCGCGCTTCCAGGCGCCGCCGCTCAGGCGCGCAACCAGATCTTCTCCAAGCACATTGGCAGCGAGGTGCCCAGCGCGCAGACCGGTGCGCGAGAGCGCAGCTACGGTGCCGAAGTTGTCGCCACTCCACTGCGCCAGCTTGTGCGCCACGGCACCCCGGCCGCGGCCGCGCAACAGGCGCGTGAGTTCGCCCGTGTCGATGCCGACCGGACAGGCGGTGGAGCACAGACCGCAACCGGCGCAGGTATCGAGGCCAAAGTAGGCAAAGTCGGCCTGCACGTCGGCCGTGCTTTCACCCACCGCCGTGCGACGCGAGATTTCACGCCAGCTCACGATGCGCTGGCGTGGTGACAGCGTGAGCCGGTGCGAGGGACACAGCGGCTCGCAAAAGCCGCATTCGATGCAGCGGTCAACGATCTCTTCGGCCGCCGGCATCGGCTTGAGGTTTTTCAGGTGCGCCTGCGCATCGTCGTTGATGATGACGCCGGGATTGAGCAGGTTCTGCGGATCAAACAACTGCTTGATGCGCCGCATCAGCGCCGCGGCCTGCGCGCCCCACTCCATCTCGACGAAAGGCGCCATGTTGCGCCCGGTGCCGTGTTCGGCTTTGAGTGAACCGTCGTACTTGCCCACCACCAGCGCGCAGATGTCGTCCATGAAGCCGGCGTAGCGCGCCACCTCAGCGTCATCAGAAAAATCCTGCGTGAAAACAAAGTGCAAATTGCCTTCGAGCGCGTGGCCGAAGATGATGCCCTCGGCATAACCATGCCGACGCAGCAGCGCCTGCAGATCGAGCGTGGCGCTGGCCAGTGACTCAACCGGAAACGCCACGTCCTCGATGATGACCGTGGTGCCGGCGCGGCGCATGGCGCCAACCGACGGGAAGGTTCCCTTGCGTACTTTCCAATACAGCTCACAGGTGGCAGGGTCGGTGGAAAACGCTGCTGGCTCGACGGTGGCGATGCCCGCTATGGCACCAAGCGCGGCGTCGATCCGCAGTTGCAAAGCCGCCGCTGTCTGCGCGCGTACTTCGATCAGCAGCGCCGCCGCATCGTCACCCAGCGTTTGCATCAGTGCCGGCATCGCCGGCTTGTCCTGCACCGAGCGGATGGCCGGGCGGTCCAGCAGTTCAACGGCCGAGACCGGCTCGGTCTTCAGGCGAATCACCGCCTGGCAGGCGCTCTCAATCGTCGGGAAGAACACCAGCGCGCTGGCCTTGCACGGGTCCTCGACGACGGTGTGATACGTGATGCGGGAGATAAAACCGAGCGTGCCTTCGGAGCCGATCATCAGGTGCGTGAGGATGTCGATCGGGTCTACAAAATCGACCAGCGCATTGAGGCTGTAACCGGTGGTGTTCTTGATCTTGTACTTGTGACGAATGCGATCAGCCAAGGCCGTATCGGCGCGCGTGGCGGCACCGAGTTGCGCCAGTTCAGACAGCAGGCTGGCGTGGCTCTTTTGAAAGTTTGCGACGCTGGCCGCGTCTTCGGTATCGAGCACGCTGCCATCGCAGAGCAGCACGCGCATACCGGCCAGGGTGCGGTAGCTGTTTTGCGCCGTGCCACAGCACATGCCTGATGCGTTGTTGGCGGCGATACCGCCGATCTTGCAGGCGTTGATGGAA
>CAITXW010000121.1 GCA_903896425.1 uncultured beta proteobacterium
CATGTTGATCACCATCCTTAGATGATCAAGGCACCAGTTCAGCGGCTGAAATCCGCGCTCAGGCTCATATTTGGGTGGAAATACGTGTCGACTTCAGGCTCACACCTCATTGGACAAGGCTGTCACTTGAAATGAATTCTCAATTTTGATATATTACACGCGGGCGGTTCTCCGCCTCCCGCTTTTCCTCCCTGAGCGGGGCCTTGATGTGTGACAGCTAATAGGCTTACCACCCCAGCCCTCGTGCTGGGGTTTTTTTTGCCCTAAACTGCGCGGATGCACAAGACTTCGGCCTCGCCTTTGGCGGTGATCTACGCCGGTCTTCTTGTTTATGCCAGTTTGTATCCATTTGCGGATTGGCGCTACCAGGGCGTTGTGCCATGGGGGTTTTTGGCGAGCCCCTTGCCCAGGTATTGGACGAGTTTTGATGTCGCGATTAATGTGCTGGGCTACATGCCGTTTGGATTTCTCCTCGTACTCAGTGCCCGGCGCAGTGGACGAAGCTGGCATACGGTCAGCCTGGCGACCTTGTTGGCGGGGCTGCTTTCGTTGACGATGGAGTCGTTGCAAAACTACTTACCGGCGCGAGTCCCCTCGAATGTCGATTTGGCGCTCAATGTCTTTGGCGCCTGGCTGGGGGCCTTGATTGCCTGGGCAATGGAGCGGGTCGGGCTGATCATGCGCTGGACTCGTTTCCGGTCGCGTTGGTTTATTCCCAATGCTCGTGGGGGTCTGGTCCTATTGGGTTTGTGGCCGCTGACCTTGTTGTTTCCAGCTGCGGTACCGTTCGGACTTGGGCAGGTGCTGGAGCGCCTGGAAGCAACGCTGGCCGATGCGTTGCACGACACCCCTTTTCTAGATTGGCTACCGGTGCGCGACATTGAATTGCAGCCATTGGTGCCGGGTGTTGAACTGGTCTGCGTGATGCTGGGGGTGATGATTCCATGCTTGCTTGGCTATTGCATCATCCGCGCAGCGTCACAACGCGCCCTGTTCGTGTTGCTCGTGTTCTTTCTCGGACTCGTGGTCAGTGCGTTGTCGGCCGCGCTGAGTTACGGACCCGAGCATGCCTGGGCCTGGTTCAGCCTTCCGGTCAGGGCCGGCATGTTAATCGCGCTGGCATTTGTGATCATGTTGCTGTGGTTGCCACGCCGTGGCAGTGCCGCCTTGGTTTTGCTGGCACTCGGCATTTATCTGAGCTTGCTCAATCAGGCGCCGACCAGTCCATATTTCGCACAGACACTGTCGACCTGGGAGCAGGGGCGCTTCATTCGCTTCCACGGGTTGGCGCAATGGCTGGGGTGGTTCTGGCCGTATGCGGCCTTGGTCTATGTACTGACGCAGGTCGCAGGGGATGAGTCAAAACAATAGAATCACCCTATGAATGAATCCAATTGCGGCAACGACGAAGACGGGTTTGTCGCTGAAATTGCACAGCGCGTTCCCTATTTTGAGCGCCACATCTTTTTCTGTCTCAATGAGCGCAAGAGCGGTGAAGAATGCTGCGCACAGCATGCGGCGCTCGATGGTTTTGAGCGCTGTAAATCACAGGTCAAGGCGGCTGGTTTGGCAGGCCCAGGCAAAGTCCGGGTCAATAAGTCAGGCTGCCTCGACCGCTGTGCAGCGGGACCGGTAGCCGTGGTGTACCCTGAAGCAGTTTGGTACAGCTTTGTTGACAACCAGGATATTGACGAAATCGTCGAGTCGCATCTCAAGAATGGCCGGGTGGTTGAGCGTCTGCTCATCCCCGGCGATTTGGGGCGCTAAGCCCGCATCGGCCTTCCACGTTCCCGTTCTCCAGCATGCGAAACGGGTTCCGTTGATCCAAACCTATTTTTTTCCTTTCAGTTGCCACGTGTGACGACCCTTACTCCCATGAAGATTCTCCTTATTGCCATTGCGGCCACCATTTGTTTTTCGGCTTCCGCGCAGACGCCGCAGCCACCCGAAATCGCTGCGCGTGCCTATTTGTTGCTTGACGTTACAGCCAATCAGATGCTGGCTGAAAAGGACGTTGATGTTCCTGTGGAGCCTGCGTCCTTGACCAAATTGATGACGGCTTACCTTGTTTTTGATGCCCTGCGCAGCAAGAAAATCGATTTGAAGCAAACCCTGCCTGTTAGTGAGCGCGCCTGGAAGATGCCGGGTTCGCGTATGTTCATTGACCCCAAGATGATGGTGCCGGTGGAAGACCTTCTTAAAGGCATGATCGTGCAAAGCGGGAATGATGCCACTATGGCACTTGCTGAAGGGGTGGGGGGAACTGCCGAGCGCTTTGTACAGTTAATGAATGAGCAGGCCAAAGTACTTGGCATGAAATCCACCAGTTACAAGAATCCGGAAGGGCTGACTGAGGCAGGTCACATCACGACTGCGCGGGATTTGAGCATTTTGGCGTCCCGGTTGATGCGTGACTTCCCCGATTACGTGACTTATTACGCCATCAAGAAATACCGTTACCCTGGAACACCGGCAGCCAATGACAGCAACCGCAATCTGTTGTTGTTTCGCGACCCCTCGGTTGACGGTTTGAAAACTGGCCACACCGATGCGGCAGGTTATTGTCTGATTGCAACTGCAAAGCGGGATCTGGCTGGTTTGGGTGCATCCGGCGCGCCGGGGACGACTGGAAGCCGCCGACTCTTGTCGGTTGTGCTGGGCGCCGCCAGCGAAAACTCGCGGGCCAACGAATCCCAGAAACTGCTGAATTGGGGCTATACAGCGTATGAAGCGGTCAAGTTGTTTGATGCCAACCAGGCGGTCATATCACCCGCAGTTTGGAAAGGGAAATCGTCAACCGTCAGACTGGGCCGCACCGAAGCAATTGTGGTTGCTGTTCCGGCTGGCATGGCGGGCAAGGTCAAGACACAGATTGCCAGACCGGACCCGCTGGTCGCACCTTTTGCGAAGGGGCAGCAGTTGGCAACTTTGAAGGTCAGCAGCGGCGAGCAGCCCTTGGTTGATATTCCGCTTGTTGCACTGGAAGCGGTAGAACAGGCGGGAATCCTAGGTCGGGCCTGGGATGCTGTGCGTCTATGGATCAAATAGATCGGCCCAAAAGTAAGTGCATACAAACTAACCTTTTGGACAAAAGGCGTGAAACTCCATTGCGGGCAAACCCTTGACCTGATATAGTCGAAGGCTTTTCGGAATTTCCGAAGGGTTTCACGTTTTCAGTTACCAAACGTTTAGGGACGTTTTTCAATGCCAACCATCAATCAGCTAGTGCGTCAGGGGCGAGAGGTCGAAACGATCAAGTCCAAAAGCCCCGCGATGCAAAACTCTCCGCAGCGTCGCGGTGTGTGCACCCGTGTGTACACCACAACGCCCAAAAAACCGAATTCTGCTCTGCGTAAAGTCGCCAAAGTGCGTCTGACCAACGGGTTTGAAGTCATTTCCTA
>CAITXW010000122.1 GCA_903896425.1 uncultured beta proteobacterium
TGGCTTGATCACCAGCGCGCGCTGGGTCGTGCACCGCATGCCCAGCCATGTGCGAACGGTTTGCCTGGAATTCTTCGGCCATGCGCGCGACGCCGTTCCCAGCATTGTGGAAATCAAGGACTTCATGTTCGCCGAGGCCAAGCGCAGTGGCGTGCTGCTGGCGGGGCTGGAGCATCTGGATGACCGCTATTTGCGGGCCGTTGGTTACGCCACCAAATCCAAACGCGGCGGCCTGCCCAAGATGGTGCTGTTTGGCGACATTGCCGGTGATGACGCCGACGCCGTGGCGCGCGCCACCTCGGAAGTGGTGCGCATCGCCAACTCGCGCAGCGGCGAAGGCTTTATCGCCATCAGCGCCGATGCACGCAAAATGTTCTGGCTTGATCGCAAGCGCACGGCGGCCATCAGCAAGCACACCAACGCCTTCAAGATCAACGAAGACGTGGTGATCCCGCTGCCGCGCATGGCCGAATACACCGACGGCATCGAGCGCATCAACATTGAGCTGAGCCTGCGCAACAAGATTGCGCTGTGCGACGAACTCGAAGATTTCTTTGCCAGCGGCCATCTGCCGGTGGGCAAGCACGACGACGCCAGCCAGATTCCGTCGGCCGAATTGCTGGAAGACCGCGTGGCGCAGGCCTTGGCCCTGATCACCGAGGTGCGCAGTCTATGGGCACTCTGGCTGCGCGATGTGGATGCGCTGTTTTCCCAGTTGCAGGACCACAGCCTGCGTGCCAGCTGGAAGACACAGTTGCGCGCACCGCTGCAAAACATTTTTAGCGGCAGCGCTTTCGAGGCCATCCTGCGCGAGTGCAATGCCGTGCACCAGCGCGTGCTCAAGGGCCGGGTCTGGGCCGCGCTGCACATGCACGCCGGCGACGGCAATGTGCACACCAACATCCCCGTCAACAGCGACGATTACGAAATGCTGCAGGCAGCGCACGGCGCCGTCAAACGCATCATGGCGCTGGCACGCTCGCTTGACGGCGTGATCTCGGGAGAACACGGCATTGGCATCACCAAGCTGGCGTTTTTGTCGGACGAAGAACTGCGCCCGTTCACCGAGTACAAGACGCGGATCGATCCCGAGGGGCGTTTCAACAAAGGCAAGTTGCTGCGGCAAGCGGGTGCGTCGGCGTTGGCGCTGCAGGCTGACCTGACAAACGCCTACACACCGAGCTTTGGCCTGATGGGGCACGAGTCGCTCATCATGCGGCAAAGCGACATCGGCGCCATTGCCGACAGCGTCAAGGACTGCCTGCGCTGCGGCAAGTGCAAACCACTTTGCGCCACCCATGTGCCACGCGCCAATCTGCTCTACAGCCCGCGCAACAAGATTCTGGCAACCTCGCTGCTGGTGGAGGCCTTCCTCTACGAAGAGCAGACGCGCCGGGGTATTTCGATCCGCCACTGGCAGGAGTTTGAAGACGTGGCCGATCACTGCACGGTCTGCCACAAATGCCTGTCGCCGTGCCCGGTGGATATCGACTTTGGCGATGTGACCATGAACATGCGCAACCTGCTGCGCAAGATGGGCAAGAAGACCTTCCGTCCGGCGGGTGCTGCCGCCATGTTCATGCTTAACGCCACCAACCCCGAGACCATTCGCCTGGCGCGCTCGGTGATGGTCAATGTGGCGATCCGGGCCCAGCGTTTTGCTTCGGACCTGTTCAAGGTGATTTCGCGCCGCCAGACCAAGGCGCCACCGGCAACGGTCGGCACCGCGCCGATCAAGGAACAGATCATCCACTTCGTCAACAAGAAGATGCCCGGTGGCCTGCCCAAGAAAACGGCGCGCGCCCTGCTGGATATCGAAGACAAGGATTACGTTCCCATCATCCGCGACCCGCAGAGCACCAGCGCCGAGACCGAGGCGGTGTTCTACTTCCCTGGCTGCGGCTCCGAGCGCTTGTTCAGCCAGGTCGGTCTGGCGACACAAGCCATGCTCTGGCACGCCGGTGTGCAAACCGTGCTGCCGCCGGGCTATCTGTGCTGCGGCTACCCGCAGCGCGGTGCCGGTCAGTTTGACAAGGCCGAGAAGATCATCACCGACAACCGTGTGCTGTTCCACCGTGTGGCCAACACGCTGAACTACCTCGACATCAAGACCGTCGTGGTGAGCTGCGGCACCTGCTACGACCAGTTGCAGGGCTACGAGTTCGACCAGATTTTCCCCGGCAGCCGCATCATCGACATCCATGAATTCCTGTTGGAGAAGGGCATCACCCTGCCCAATGCGGGTTCCTTCCTGTTCCACGATCCGTGTCACAGCCCGATGAAATTGCAGGAGCCGATCAAGACCGTGCGCGCCCTGCTCGGCGACCAGGTGATCCAGTCCGATCGCTGCTGTGGCGAGTCCGGCACGCTGGCCCTGAACCGCCCTGACGTCTCGACGCAGGTGCGCTTTCGCAAGGAAGAAGAAATCCGCAAGGGCGAAGCGCAGTTGCGTGAACAAGGCAGTCTGGGCGCCAAGGACAACATCAAGATACTGACTTCCTGCCCGGCTTGCCTGCAAGGTCTGAGTCGTTTTGGCGACGATTTGCAAAATGGTTTGCTGGAAGCCGACTACATCGTGGTCGAGATGGCCAATCAGATTCTGGGGCCGCAATGGCTACCAGACTACGTCACGCGCGCCAACGCCGGCGGCATTGAGCGGGTGCTGGTGTAGCGCCCTGCGCGCTGAACCGGGCCGGTCGCAGTGTCCTGCGCTGGCGTTATTGGATAAACAGGATTTATGTCCCATTCAATAGGGGATATTTCGCCTATTTCCAGCGATATTCTGAAGGATAAAACAACCACGAAAAAAGGGGGTTCCATCCCTTACGCAGAGGCGACAAACCGATCACCATGACAACCGAGTATCCATGTTGCCGGTAGTGCCTTGGATGCGCCCATGGTTTTTGGGAGTTGCTTATGTCGAGTCGCGCATCCTTGAATCACATCTATCGCACGGTCTGGAATCAGGCTTTGGGCGCCATGGTGGCAGTGGCCGAAATTTCCAGCGCCGGCGGTCGCAGCACGAGCCCTGGCGGGCAGCGCAGTGATTGCCGGAACGCGTGTGTGGTCCGATTGAGTGCGCTGGCCATCGGAATTGCCAGCGCCTGGCTTGCCGGCCCCTCCAATGCACTGGCCAACCCCAGCGGTGGCAGCGCCATCGTCGGCCAGGCCAGCATGTTGAACCAGGGCAACAAGCTGACGGTGACGACGCAAAACGGCGCCACGGGCAACTACTCGGCGATCAACTGGCAGAGCTTTTCCATTCCTGCCGGCAGCACCACCTATTTTCAACAACCCGGCGTCAGCAGCACCTCCATCAACCGCGTGGTGACGAATAACCCGTCGCAGATTTTCGGCACCCTGGGCAGCAACGGCAATTTGGTGCTGGTCAACCAGTCGGGCATCACGGTCGGTGCCGGCGCCGTAGTCGACAGCGCCGGCTTCACCGCATCGTCGCTGCGCATGAGCGACGCCGATGCCCTGGCTGGGCGCATGCGTTTTGGTGACGGCGCAGCGGGTGGCGCGGGCGTTTCGGTGCAGGGCAGCATACTGGCCCGTAGCGGCGACGTCGTGTTGTTGGGCACGCAATTGGATACCGGCAAGGACGCGCTGATCCAGGCGCCCAATGGCAGCACCCTTCTGGCGGCCGGGCGCCAAATTGAACTCACGGGTCGCGGTCTGGAAGGCATCAGCTTGCAGGTGCAGGCACCAGTCGATTCCGCTATCAATCTGGGTACTTTGCAGGGCGATGCGGTCGGCATCTTTGCCGGCACGCTCAAACACAGCGGTTTGATCCAGGCGAGCACGGTCAGTCTGGAGGGGGGCAGGGTTGTGCTCAAGGCAGCACAAAGCATTGACCTGGGCGGGGCAATTGCAGCCAGTGGCACGGTTGGTGGCAGTGTTGATATTCTGGTTAACCATTCGGCCGACCCGGCTGCGCCCGGCGCCGTGATCCAGACCGGCGGCATTGATGTTCATGGCGCAATCGGTGCCGGTGGCGCTGTGCGTATCAGTGCCGATAGCATTCTTTCCTCGGCAGCGATCAACGCAGAGGGTGCGAGTAGCGGCGGCGCCATCGCCGTGCAGGCATCGAGCCGCGCGCTGTCGACAACCGCCGCACACTACAGCGCCAACAGCATGACAGGTCAGGGGGGTGACATTCTGCTGTCGGCCACGCTTTCCAATTACACATCCGGTGTTTACAGTGCCACGGGTGTGACCGGTGGCACGGTCACGCTGGCGGGCGATGAGATCAAACTGGCTGGCACACGGGTTGACGTCAGTGGAACCAACGGCGGGGGCAGCATCCATGTGGGTGGATTGATGCACGGCGCTGCTGATTTCGCTGCGCAGGGTATAGCGCTTGGCAACGCCAGCAGCGTGTTGGCGAGCGCCAGCAGCAGTTTCAAAGCGGACGCGCAGCAAACCGGCAACGGGGGTGAGGTCGTTTTGTGGTCGGATCAGACCCTGCATTTTGGCGGCAATATCAGTGCCAGGGGTGGTGCCACCGGTGGTGCTGGGGGCCGGGCCGAGGTTTCGGGTTTGGCAGGTCTTCGCTATGACGGCGTGACGAATCTGTCAGCCCCGAAGGGCGCGCCTGGCACACTGTTTCTGGACCCGAAGAACATCACGATCGTGGCCGATAGTGGCGCGCTCGCGGGGCCGTCCTATCAGGAAATTCTGGACCCGACGCCGGGAGCGGGTGAAGGTTTTGGCGGGACCCGCAATCTGGTACTTCCAAGCGGCAACATGGTTGTCTCCTCGCCATTGGACAGCACGTTCGGCACAAACAGCGGGGCGGTCTACCTGTTCAGTCCGACCGGTGCCTTGATGTCCACGCTGGTGGGCTCAAGCACAGGTGACCAAGTGGGTGGTTATTCGTCGTATGGCTATGCCTACGGTGGATTGACGGTGCTGGGCAACGGCAATGTGCTCGTTGCCAGCAAGAACTGGAGTGGTACGCGCGGCGCCGTTACCTGGATGGATGGCGCAACCGGCGCTTTGTCGAATGGAAGTTTGGGTGGTTTGGTTGATGGAACCTCGGGCGTCGGCAACAGCCTGACGGGCTCAACGCCGGGAGACTTGGTCGGTGGCGTGCTGACGCCCATCGCCGACAACAAAGTCTTGGCGATGACGCCGACCTGGAGCAACCAAGGCGCCACTTCTGCAGGCGCCGTTAGTTGGATCAATGGTGCGAACGGCAAGTTGTCTGACGGGAAGAGTGGGGGCCCCGTTTCGATCAGCAACAGCCTGTTGGGCAACGCCGCGGGGGACCAGGTTGGTTCGGGGTCCACGACCTCGCTGAGTGATTATTCGACCTACACCAACTATGTGGTCGCCAGCCCGCAGTGGGGCAGTGGCGGCACGCCCGCCAACGCCCTGGGAGCCCTTACCTGGATCAACGGTGCCACGGGTGGTCTTTCCAATGGCACAAGCGGGGGTTACCTGTCAGGTAGCAGCGTTGGCTTGGCCAACAGCCTGGTCGGTTCGACACCGGGCGACAAGATCGGGACCTTGACGACCACAACGGTGTACAACTACGCGAGCTATCCGTACGCGTACACCTTGGATGCCAGCGGCATTTCTGCCATCAACGGTCATCTGCTCGTTAGCAGCAACAACTGGAGCGGGCAGAAGGGGGCGTTGACCTGGATGAATGGCGCCACCGGCGCGCTGGCTGATCAATCCACTGGCGGTGCTGTGTCCGTTGGCAATAGCCTGATCGGTGCCGCTGCCGGTGATCGGATCGGAACCATCACAACCTTCCCGTATGGCTATCAGACCACGGTGGAGTCCAGTGGATTGGTTGATCTGGGAAATGGCAATTATCTGGTGCGCAGTGCCCTGTGGGGGCAGACCGGAAGCCCGAGTTCCGCCCTGGGTGCGGTGACCTGGTGGGGTAACAATTCGACCGGTGTCACCGGTGTTGTGGGTTCAAGCAACAGCATCGTTGGTTCGACTGCCGGTGACCGGGTCGGCGCCGGCTGGGCCAGTTTGACTACGAATGACCCCGGTGTGGCTGTACTGCCCAACGGCAATTATGTGGTTGTGAGCTCAAACTGGAGCGCCGGCAAGGGCGCGGTAACCTGGGGTGATGGCGTTAACGGGACCCGGGGTACGGTGGCTGCCATTGCGGGTACTGCACCCGGCGGCTTTGCGCTCAGTCTGGTCGGCGCCAGCGCTGGCGACTACGTTGGCTCCCAGGGGCTTCAAGTTCAGCAGGGCGGCAGCAATTTTGTTGTGAAGAGTCCGCTGGTCAATTCCGGCAGTGGCGCCCTGACCTGGATGAACGGGGATGCCGGTGTACTTTCCACCGGCTTTGCCGGTGCTGTGCTGGGTGGCGACAACAGCCTGCTGGGCGGGGCCGCATCGGACGGTGTCGGTGGCGATGTGCTGTCCCTGGACAACGGCAATTTTCTGGCAAAAAGCGTCGCATGGAACGGTAGCCGGGGCGCGGTGACCTGGCTCGATGGCAGCAGCGGCAAGCTCTCTGATGGTTCGACCGGCGCTGCGGTTGCGCTCTCCAACAGTTTGCTCGGATCAACGCCGGGCGATATGGCAGGTGGCAATATCGTGCAACTCGGCAATGGCAATGTCGTGGTCGTCAACCCGGAATGGAACAACGGTGGCAATGCAGCCAATGCGGGCGCGGTAACGTGGCTCAATGGCGGCTCTGGCCAACTCGGCATCAGTACGCCAAACGCCGGGGTCAACGGTGGTTTGATTGGCAACTCCAACAGTCTGGTGGGGACTACGGCGGGTGACTTTGTGGGATACGGTGGCGTGTCCGAGTTAAGCACGGGACATGTTCTTGTTCGTTCGCCAAACTGGAGCAACGGACCAAACAGTCCCAATGCCGGCGCCGTGAGTTGGATGAATGGTGCAACCGGCGAGTTGGCCAACAGCAAGGCGGGCGCGCCGGTTTACGGTGGCAAGGTGGGTGCTGACAACAGCCTGGTGAGCGATGTCCCAATCAGCTATGTTGGTAACGATGTCCCGATCGACCTGGGCAACGGCAAGATCGTCATCAGAAGCCCGGGCTGGCATGGCGATTACGGCGCCGCGACCTGGATGGACGCTGCCAGCGGCAAACTGTCCGATGGGTCTTTCGCGGGGGTGATCGGCCCTGGCAACAGCCTGGTCGGCACTGCGCAAAACGACGGCGTTGGTTCCTATGTGCAGACCTTAGGCCAAAACTACGTGGTCTTCAGCAGTCTGAATTCGGTCGGCGCCTTGACCTGGATGAATGGTGACACCGGGCTCACACATGATGCCAGCGGTCTGATTTCACCGACGAACAGCTTGTTGGGATTGTCTCTGGGCGACTATGTCGGCTCCAGTAGTTCTTATCCCCTGAACAACGGGAATATGGTTTTTGTAAATTCCTATTGGGGTGGCGGCAAAGGTGCGGCGACATGGATGAAGGGCGCAACGGGGCAACTGGCGGATGGCTCCTATGGCGGATTGGTATCGGCCTCCAATAGCCTGGTGGGTTCTGTGATTACCGATTCGGTTGGTTCTGGCTCGTTTGCCTTTCTGGGCAACGGCAACTATGTGGTGGGCAGCCCGGGCTGGAACGAAGCGACCGGCGCCGTGACTTACGGCAATGGCGCCACTGGCACTGTGGGGCCGATTTCGGCTGCTAACAGTTTGGTGGGTTCGGCAGTCGGGGATCGGATTGGCTCAGGCGGTTTGACCGTTTTTAACTACACCGGGAATATTCTGGTGCACAGCCCTGAATGGGGAAGTGGCGGGGTCGTCGATGCCGGACTTGGCGCAGCAACCTGGATGAGTGGACAGAGTGGTGCTTTGACGAATGGCCTGTTTTCCGGAGTCGTGGGACCGGCCAATAGCCTGGTCGGCTCGTCGATCGGAGACCGGGTGGGTTCGTGGGCTTACAACTATTCATACGGTGGATTGAACGCGGCCAATGTATTTGGGAACGGCAATGTTTTGATTCGCAGCGAGAACTGGAGTGGCGGCACCAGTGCACTGACCTGGATGGAGGGTGCGACTGGCAAATTGTCAGATGCTTCAAACGGTGGCGTGCTGTCAGCGTCGAATAGCTTGCTGGGGGGCGCACCGTACGACAATTTAGGCGCCGCTGCGGTTGAACTGACACAGGGCAACTGGGTGATCAGAAGCCCGCAATGGGGTGGTGCCGGGTCCGGGGGCAATGGCAGGGGCGCTGTGACCTGGATGAACGGTTCAAGCGGGCGCTTGGCGGACGGATTGACGGGTGGCCTGGTGTCGGTTGGCAACAGTCTGGTTGGGAGTGTTGCCGGCGATCGTGTCGGAGGTGACGTTAACTGCGATTGCTCGAACCCAGGCGGAATTTCCGCGCTCTCCAACGGGAATTATGTTTTGAACAGCCCGGAATGGAATGCACGCACGGGGGCCGTCACATGGGCCGACGGTGCAAGCGGAACGGTCGGCGTGGTCTCTGCCCGCAACAGCCTGTTGGTCCAGACCAATGGTGTCGCCGAACTGGGGCGCACTGGCAAGGTTTTGATCGGCAGCGGCGCGGCCAATGGCGGTTCAGGTGGCGTGTATCTGATTGATGGTTCGGCGCAAGCGGTGACCGGCGCCTTGTTCGCGGACAGTCCGGGTGTCGACGCAACGATTGGCGCAGGCAATATTGCGGCAACCTTGAATGGCGGTACCAACGTGGTGTTGCAGGCCAATAACGACATTACGCAGCAGACGGGTGCTGGTATTACGGCTACGGGCAGTGGAAATTTGACCCTGCAAGCCGGGCGCAGCGTGATGCTCAATGATGTTGTGAATATTGGTGGCAATCTCAAGGCCACGGCGAACGATCCGGGTGCAGTCAGTGCCAATCGTGTCCCGGGCGCAGGGGTGATCGACACATCGCTGGCAACAATCACGGCAGGTTCGGTTGCCATGACCAACTATGGCGATGCGTCCGGGGGCGGAGACATTGCGACAGGAAAGATCAGCGCGAGCGGAAGAATTGACTTGTACGCAGCCAAGGACGTTCTCGTTAACGGTGTTTTGAGCACGACGACTGCCAGCGGCGACGTCCTGCTGCGTGCGGACAATGGCGGCACGGGCACCGGCACCATCAGTTTTACAGGAGGCAGTATTTCGCTTGCCGGCGGGTCGGCCAAGCTGTACTACAACCCGGTCAGCTACGCGGATTCCTTGACCAAATCCGATGCGACGGGTGACCCCTACGCCAGTTACGTGACTGGCCCTTACACGGCGTGGATGCTGGTCAACGATGTGGGTGTTGCGACGGCGGGTAGCAGTGGTTTGCAGGCCATGAATACCAATCTGAGCGGGAACTATGCGCTGGGTAAAAACATGGATGCGGCCGACACAGCGAACTGGAATGTCAGTTTCGCGCAGGCGCCTGTGTACGCCGGCTTTACCCCGATCGGCTATTCGTCCGGCAACGCCAGCACCAACTTTACCGGGCGCTTTGACGGTCTGGGCCACACCATCAGCAACCTGATGATCAATCGGTCAAGCACGGATTTTGTCGGCTTGTTTGGTTATGCTGGAAATAGCTCCGTCATCGGCAATGTCGGCTTGGTCGGTGGCAGTGTGACGGGGCAAAGCTATGTGGGCGCGTTGGCTGGTTATGTCTTCAGTGGGACTGTCAGCAACAGTTATGCGACCGGCACGGTCAGTGGTACCAACAATGGCATCAACAACCTCAATGCACTTCAGACCGGCCAATTCATTGGTGGACTGGTGGGGGACAGTGGGGTTGGCTCAGTCACCAACAGTTACGCAACGGGCAATGTGAACGGTTTTGGCTACGTCGGTGGTTTGGTCGGTTTCAACAATGGCTCAATTGCCAACAGCTATGCGTCGGGTGGTGTCAGTGCCACGGGCAGCGGGACGCCTGTTGGTGGTTTGGTAGGCGGGGAGAGTGCCGGCGGTAGCGTTGTCAGCAACAGCTACTGGGACAGCACAAGCTCCGGGCAGTTGGTTGGCGTTGGTGGTGTGGGTGCGCAGGCAAGCGCCACCGCTTTGACGCACGCCCAGATGATGCAAATGGCCAGCTTCAGCGGCTGGAATATTGCTGACACGGGCGCCAGCGGAGCGGTCTGGCGCATTTATGAGGGCCATACCGCGCCCCTGCTGACCAACTTCATGACCCCGCTGACGCTTGCCAATGCGCCGGACACCTCGGTGCAATACAACGGTTCGTCTCACAGTGGTACCAGCATCAGCCCGATTGGCGGCGTGTTCGGGTCGGCTGCGAGTGGGACTTCAGCCGGGTTTTACAACGGTTATTACTCGACGCAGCAGGGATATGACATCAGCGGCGGTAACCTGACCATTACCCGCGCGAGCCTGAATGCAAGCAGTTTGAGTGGAAGCCGCCTTTACGACGGCACCAACATTGTCAATGCCGGCATCTTTTCGCTCAGCGGCCTGGTTCCAGGTGAAACGCTGACGCTCGGTGGCAGCGGTACGGTGGCGGACAAGAACGTCGGCGTCAACAAGCCGGTCAACACCTCTGGCCTGACTTTGGGGGATGGCACGGGCTCGGCCAGTAACTACACTTTCTCCGGTGGCACGCAGGTGGCCACCATCACGCCAGCGCCAGTCGCGGTGACGGGCATCACGGTGGCCAACAAGGTTTATGACGGCAACACCAGCGCAAGCTTGAACACCGCGTCAGCAACCCTGGCCGGTGCGGTGAACACAGACAGTCTGGGCGTCACGGGTGCGACGGGCTTGTTCAGCGACAAGAACGCCGGGCTTGGCAAGACCGTCAACATCAGCGGCCTGAGCTTGACTGGCACGGACGCTGCGAACTACACGCTAAGCAGCACGACGGCATCGGCCACGGCCAACATCAGCAAGGCTTCGATCACGGCCATCACGGGCATCGCCGTCACCGACAAGGTTTATGACGGCAGCACCACGGCCACGCTGGTGACATCCGGTGCCAATTTTGCCGGCATGGTTGCCGCTGACCAGTTGGCGGTGGGCAGCGTGACGGCGACCTTCGCTGATCGCAATGTGGGTAGCGCCAAGACGGTCAATCTGGGCACTCTGACCCTGAGTGGACCCGATGCGGCGAATTACCTGATAACCGGAACCGTGTCCTCGGTGAGCGGCAATATCACGGTGCGGCCGCTTTCGACCTGGACCGCAGCGGGCAGTGGGCAATGGAGTTCGGCGGCGAACTGGGACGTTTTGCCCGATGCTTCCAATGTGCTGGCGGTTTCGATACCGGCCGGGGTTTCGGTCACTTACGACGCAGCGGCAGGGGCCACGCAACTGCAATCGATCAGCGGCAACTTTTCGCTCGCCGGTGGCAGCCTGTCGATTCCTGGTGGTTTGAACACCACTCAGTACGCGCAAACCGGCGGTGCGCTCAGTCTTGGCGCTGCTCTGAACGTGAATGGCAGTTTCAGTCAGTCGGCCGGCACAATTGCGGCCGGCGGACCGGTCACCATCACGCAAACTGCAGGTGCCCTGACGGTAGCTGCCATCAACGCGCCATCCATCACCCTGGCAGCACCGGCCGGCAGCATCAACCAGAGCGCCGCGCTGGTGAGCACAGGTCTGCTGAGCACGCGTTCACTGGGCAGCACCCTGCTCAACAATGCGGGCAACCGCATCGGCAGTTTCAGCGCCAGCAGCACCGGTGTCGGCGACATCGGTCTGACCAGTGTCGGCGCGATCGATGTTCAGGGCATCAACGCGGCGGCCGGCAATGTCACGCTCGTCAATACCGGTGGCATCAGCACCTCGGGCCCGGTAGTTGCCAACGGCGGTGCCGTGAGCATGACGGCCAACAGTCCGCTGACCGTTGGCACGGGCGGTATCACCGCCACGGGTAACATCGATTTGCTGGCCAGCAACCTGACCAGTGCCGGTAACCTGACGCTCAATGGCAATCTGGTTTCGAGTGCTGGCGCCATCAATATGACAGCGGCCAATAATTTTGTTCAAAACAGCAGCGTGTCGGCCGCGCTTGGACTGACGGTCAATGCTGCAGGCAGCGTCAGTTTCGGCCCGCTGGCCCAAAGTTCCGGCAATCCGGTCAATTACTGGTTGAATGGCGTGGCGGTGGCGGCGCCAACGGGGTGGCCGAGCACAGGCGGTGTTCCGGCCGATTTTGTGGCGACCTTCCTGACACAGTTTGAAGCAGCGATTGAGCTGATTGCCGTATCGGGTACGGATCCGCTGGCACCAGTCTGGATTGACAGGCGGCTCATTGCGGTGGAGGGTGACATATGTTCGCGCTGATCAAAGTTTGGCGGTTTCGACCCGCGCTGGCGCAACTGGTTGCGGCCTTCTTGCTGGGTGCCTGTTTGGCCGCAACGGCGCAACCCGTGGGTGAGGTGGAGTTTGCGCAGGGTGTCGGGTTCGCGCAGACGTCCGGGCAGTTGCCGCGTACCTTGGGCAAAGGGCAATCCCTCATGGCGGGCGATCGGCTGACGACAGCCCCCGACGCCAGTGCCATCATCAAACTCATGGATGGAACCCGGATGACGCTGCGGCCCGATACCGAGATGATCATGCAGCAATACCGGTTCAAGCAAGACGCGCCGGACAACAGCATGGTGCTGCAGTTGCTGCGCGGGGGACTTCGGGCAATCACGGGGGCTCTGTCCAAGGGCGCTCCCGGCGCCGCCAGAATCGAGACCGCAAACGCCAGTGTTGGCATCCATGGTACGGATTTTGATGCCCGCATCTGTGGTCCGGAATGCAAGGGTGAGTCCGCCAAGATTGCGGAAAAACCGCGGCTCAACGCGATTGCGGCCAGTGCCAAGCTGATCTCGGCGCAAGGCGAGATCATTGCCATCGATGGTCAAGCGGTTAAACGCAAACTGGTTGATGGTGGCGCTGTGTATCCGGGGGAGACGGTTGAAACCGCTGCCACGGCCAAAGGCGTGCTGGTGTTTCGCGATGACAGCCGGATCACGCTCGGGGGCAGCACGCGTTTCAAGGTCGACAGTTTTGTATTTGACGAAAAGAATCCAGCCGATGGGAGGGCCATGGTTTCGCTGGTGCGCGGCAGCATGCGGGCCCTGACGGGCTTGATCGGCAAGGCTGACAAACGCAACGTCAAGTTTTTGACGCCAACGGCCACCATTGGCATTCGCGGCACCGGACTTGATCTCGATTGCGTCGCGCTCGAGAGTTGCAGTTTCTTCACCTGGCAGGGCGTGATTGAGGTGACACAAATCGGCCAGACCACCTCGCAGTTGCTCGAGGCCGGGCAGGGCTTGGTTGTGAGTCGCACCGAAATCCGGCCGTTGGACGCGCCAACCCTCGAGTGGCTGGAGCGGCCGGACAGGGTTCCGTTTGACATGCGCCAATTGTTCTCCAGTGGTGATGTATCGGTGGACGAAGTGGGACTGTTCGTGTATGTGCGGGACGGGCATATTGAGATCACCTCCTCGTTGCAGACACTGCAATTGGGGCGCGGCGAGACCGGCTTTGTCAGCTACGACGGCCGCGCTGGCCGCCCGCTTGAGATGCCCTTGTTCATCCAGTTTGACGGCACGCCCATGCCCAACAGCCTTAACCCCATGTTGATGAGCTTCCTGGGACTGGGCAGCGCTCAGTCGGCTAATCTCTGTCGCTAGAAGGTGATTTTCTTATGCCAAACGTGATCACACATTTGCAGCGATTGCGGCGCATGCCGGTGTCGCACACGGTAGCAGCCGCGCTCGCCTTGCTGTTCGGATCAAGTGCCGGTCTTGCGCAGCAGACCATGCCGCCTGCGATGGGCGCGACCACCCGCTTCCCCATCAACGCTTTCGAGCTGACGGGTGAGAATCTGCTGACTGCGGAGGAATCGGCGCGGGTGCTCTCGCCTTTTGTAGGGCCCGATGGAACCCTGCTGACGCTGCAGAAAGCCACTGCAGCCCTGGAAGCCGAACTCAAGGCCAAGGGGTTCGCGCTGGTGCGGGTCTCGCTGCCGCCGCAGGAGGTTGGCGCAACGGTTCGTTTGCACGTTGTCAAATTCGTGATGGGCAAGGTCAGCGTTGAGGGCTTGTCGCGCTACAACGAGGCCAATATCCGTGCCAGTGTGCCGGAGTTGCGCGAGGGCGAGGCGCCCAACTTCAAACTGCTGGCGATTCAGACTGCGATTGCCAACGAGAGCCAGGGCAAGCAGGTTCGGGTGTCACTCAAGGAGTCAGAAGAAGCCAACAAGATTGACGCCAAACTGCTGGTCACGGAATCCAGACCCTGGAACTTTTCTGCGAGTCTGTCCAATACGGGATCGGAGTCAACCGGACGCGATCGGCTCACGCTGCTGGGAAGTCATGCAAACGTATTCGACCTGGATCATCAGTTTTCAGCGGCCTATACCACTTCACTGGAGCGCATCAAGGATGTGAAACAGCTGGGTTTGAATTACCGTATCCCACTTTATCGACAGGGGTCATTGTTGGGGCTGGCTTACACCCGTTCCGATGTGCTCGGTGATTTCGGCAGCTTCAGCAGCACCGGCGCCGGGCAGACCCTGAGCCTGAACTACAGCTACTATTTCGAGCCCGAGGGTGGGCGACGCAGTTACGTCATGCTGGGCCTCGATCAGAAGCGTTTCGATGCCGCGCTGGTTAACGGCGTCGCGGTTGCGGGTCAGCAGGAGCGTGGCAGTCGCCCCGTGACGGTGGGTTATTGGGTCCACACCGATTCCGATGCTGCAGTCTGGGGCTATAACCTTGAATTAGCGGTCAACGCGCCGGGTGGCAGTGGCAACAATCTGGCGGCGTACCAAAGTGAAGATGTGCGCATCGAGACGCAAAACTGGCGAGCGCTGCGTGCCGGGTTCAACTACGCAGCCAGTTTTGGCACGGGCTGGATGTGGAGTGTTCGCGCTCAACTGCAGTACAGCGCACAGGCACTGATTTCGGGCGAGCAATTCGGTCTTGGCGGTAGCGCATCGGTGCGCGGTGCTGGCGAACGTGCCATCGCCGGGGACAGCGGTTTGTTGGCGACGCTGGAGCTCACCGGGCCGGAGTTCAAGCCGGGCTGGCGTGCTGTGGGTTTCCTTGATGCCGGAGCGCTGCGCAACAACAGTTCCGAACTCAATCCAAACAAGCCGGCCAGCGATCATCTGCTGGGTCTTGGCTTTGGCGTGCGCTATGGCGCCGGGGCTTACCGGTTTACTGCCGACTGGGGGCGTCTGCTGGTGGGCAGCGTGCTGCCCATGACCATTGGCTCGACGCTGCCGCAGTCCGGGGATCAAAAGATTCATGCGAATCTGAGCATCGGTTTCTGAGCGGGGACCCACGAATGAAGTTGCTTGGTTTTTGCAAGCGCCACGCGCTGCGCATCGGACTGAGCTTGGCTCTGGCATTGCCGATTTTGTTCAATGGGTTGGGCTTGCTGGACCTGGGCTTCGTCGCCCGTCTGGAGAACTACGCTTACGACTTGCGCCTGCAATGGACGATGCCCGACAGCGTGGACAAGCGCATCGTCATCGTCGACATTGATGAGAGAAGCCTGTTGGAGCAGGGCCACTGGCCGTGGTCCCGCAACAAACTCGCGCAGATGGTGGACCTGCTGTTTGATCGCTACCAGGTTGACACGCTCGGCTTTGACATCCTGTTCGCCGAGCCCGACGCCAGTTCAGGGCTTGAGACGCTGGAGCAATTGGCGCAGGGACCGTTGCGGGGCGACGCTGGATTTCACGCTGCACTGGGCAAGCTCAGACCGGCTCTGGACTACGACCAGCTTTTTGCCAACAGCCTGAAAGACCGACGCGTTGCGCTGGGCTTTTACTTTCGCCAGGGCGGGCAGCATGAAGCCAATGTCGGCAACCTGCCACCGCCACCGCCCCTGCTGACGCGGGGCGCTTTCGATGCGCGCCATATCGGTGCCACGGTTGCCAGCGGCTATGCGGCCAATTTGCCGCAGTTGCAGAACAACAGTCTGGCCGGTGGCTACTTTGATCTTTCCAGTTTGGCGGACGCGGATGGTGTGATCCGGCGTCTGCCCTTGTTACAGCTGTACCAAGGCAGTCTGTACGAGACCTTCGGCCTGGCAGTGGCCCGACTGGCGTCGCGTGTGCCGGCAATCAAACTGGAATACGCAGGGCAGGAAAAAAATGCGCTGGCGCTGGAGTCCGTTCAGCTCGGAACGCACAGGATTGCGATTGACAGCGATGTCGCCGCGCTGGTGCCCTACCGTGGACGTCAGCGCAGTTTCCCCTATGTTTCTGCCAGCGATGTGCTGCAGGGCAAGGTTGCGCCAGATATTCTGACGGGTGCCATTGTGCTGGTGGGCACAACGGCGCCAGGGCTCAACGATTTGCGAACAACACCGATGCAGGAGAGTTACCCCGGCGTCGAGGTCCATGCCAATCTGATTGCCGGCATCCTGGACGACGAAGTCAAGGAGCGACCGACCTCTGCGACCGGGTTTGAAGCCGTGCAACTGGCACTGGTTACGCTGCTGCTGGTGCTGGCCCTGCCAGCGCTGAAGCCTCTGGTGGCAAGCTTGCTGACAGCCGGATTAATGGCAAGCCATGTGGCTGTCAATCTGTACCTCTGGGATAGCGCCAATCTGAGCCTGCCAGTGGCCTCGACGCTGCTCTTGATGGCCGTTCTTTTCGTCTTCAACATGTCCTATGGTTTCTTTGTTGAGGCCCGGGGTAAACGCCTCATCACCGCCTTGTTCGGGCAGTATGTGCCACCGGAACTGGTGGATGAAATGGCGAAAGATCCAGGCGCCTATTCGCTGGCCGGCGAGAGTCGTGAACTCACCGTTTTGTTCTCCGACGTGCGCGGTTTCACCACGATTTCAGAGGGACTGGACCCGACGCAACTGACCGCGTTGATGAATCAATTTCTGACGCCGATGACGCAGGTGATTTACCAGCATCGCGGCACCATCGACAAGTACATGGGCGATGCCATCATGGCATTCTGGGGTGCGCCGGTTCATGACGCCCAGCATGCGCGGCACGCCCTGCAGGCCGCCATGGCCATGATCGCGGGTCTGGATGCCTTGCAGGATGGTTTCAAGGCCAAGGGCTGGCCGCCGATCAAGATCGGTGTCGGCCTCAATACGGGTGAAATGACGGTCGGCAATATGGGCTCCGAGTTCCGCCTGGCCTATACCGTGATGGGGGATGCCGTGAACCTGAGTTCGCGCCTGGAAGGCCTGACCAAGGAATACGGTGTCCAGATCATTGTCAGTGAGTTCACGCGCTCGGCTGTCCCTGACTTTGCCTACCGTGAACTCGATTGCGTGCGCGTCAAGGGCAAGGACAAGCCGGTTGGCATCTACGAGCCCATCGGCTTGATCAGTGAATGCAGCGGCGCGATGCTGGAGGAACTCGCACGCCATGAAGCGGCCCTGCGTGCCTACCATGCACAAGACTGGGCACTGGCGCAAGAGAAGTTCATGCAACTGCAGGCGGCCGATCCACAGCGTTACCTGTACCAACTCTACGTTGAGCGAGCGGTTTTCTTCCAGGCCCATCCGCCCGGCGACAATTGGGACGGCGCCTTTACCTTCACCACAAAGTAGCGGCCGTGCCTTGGGCAGCGCCCATCATGGTTTTTCGGCAAGCGGCGATCATGGGCGAAGGCAAACCGTGATACCGTACCGGGTGAGGACGGGTTTGATCACTCGCTCCCCGGTTTTCTCATCAGACAGTTACAGGTAATTTCAAAATGGCAGGTTTGCAAGCAGGGTCCCCGACGCCAACAGCGCTGACGGTGCACAGCCAGTCACGGGTGCTGGAAGTAGGTTTTTCCGACGGCAAGACGTTTCGTATTCCGTTTGAGTTGATGCGCGTGTACTCGCCCTCAGCCGACGTGCAGGGCCATGGGCCGGGGCAGGAGGTGTTGCAGACCGGCAAGCGCGACGTGCAACTGACAGCGTTGGAGCCAGTGGGCAACTACGCCGTGCAGCCGACCTTTTCCGATGGACACGACTCGGGTCTGTTTTCCTGGGAGTATCTCTATTTTCTGGGTTCCCAAGAGGAAAAACTGTGGGCGGACTATGAGGTCCGGGTCGCTGCTGCGGGCGTATCGCGGGATGCGCCGATGCCCGACAAGGCCGCGCCGAGTTGCGCTAGCCACTGAAACAAACATTGCAATCATGACAACAACACACTTTGGGTACAAGTCGGTCGACGAGACCGAAAAAGCAAAGCACGTGCGCGGCGTGTTCGATTCCGTCGCCTCCAAGTACGACGTGATGAACGACTTGATGTCGATGGGCTTGCACCGGGTCTGGAAGGCTTACACGGTGCTGGTGGCCGACATCCGTGAAGGCTATCAGGTGCTCGATATTGCCGGCGGGACCGGTGATCTGGCGCTTGCCTTTTCCAAGAAGGTGGGCAAGAGCGGACGGGTTGTGCATACCGACATCAACGAGGCCATGCTGCGCACCGGACGCGATCGCCTGCTTGATGCCGGCGTCGCCTTGCCGACGCTGGTCTGCGACGCCGAA